>CAZUFQ010000325.1:0-7454 GCA_964618735.1 uncultured Enterobacteriaceae bacterium | reverse complement strand
AAGCAGAGCATTTTTCACCCACTGCCAAACGCGCAGCTCTCGAAGAATAGGACGTACTCGTGACTGACTAGAGCCAAAAATTTCTACTGGACGCCCCAGGTGCTGCAGGGCGCGGAATAACGTGGCGTCAGGGGCAACTGCATACACACGGGCCGCACGGCGCCAAATCGGCAAATCGGCTGAAGCGTCGCCAATATAACTGAATTCAGAAACAGATCGCTTTTGACAATACGCTTCGATTGCCGCTAGCTTTGCTGCGCCTTTCAGATTTTTTTCTCCATCGCTGGCGATAATATCATCAAAGAGTCCTAGTTGTTCACTCACTTGTTGCGCCCAACGTCGATCACTGGCCGTGGCAAGCACAATTGTACGCCCCAGAGCTTTCTCCTTGCGTAGGAAATCCAGGACCTCTTCTCGATACGGTAATTCTTCCAAATCAAGCGTCACCAATTCCGCTATAGCCTTCTTGAACGGCGCACGTCCCTGCCACCCCTGGCTTGCGAGTCGCGGCAACACCCATGGGGTATATTTCAATGCGCGAATAAGTCCTTCACATAGGAGATCGGTGGAGAGAAGGGTGCCGTCAAGATCAACAAACAAAATGTGATCACAGTAATCTGCTTTTGCTTGGATTTTCATTAACCTATTTGCTTTCCGTGAAGAGTGCGCCGAAGTGTAGATCAAAGGCCACAGCGGCTTGCAGTGTCACACGTCAGATTGCAATTTAGCAAATTCCTTGGCCGGCGCTTCCTTAGCAAACGTCAGTACCTGTTGACGGCGATATTGGAACATCAGCATTTCACTTACTGCAGCTGTAATCATGATACAGAGCAGAGGATGAAGCGGTTCACTATAACGCATCTCAGGGTATGCAACCATGTGCACGAACAATAGGTAACCGCAGATGGCGAACAGCAGCGCAAAATCCCGCAGCCTATGGCGCAATGCAAAGAGGCTGAGGAGCGCCGCCAATGGCAACAAGCGGGTTATAAAGGCCCCAATAACACGCCGCCAAGAATAATCGTGCCGCATGTCCTCAATACTAAAGAAGGCCTGATTGGGCCAATCTGCTGCCGGATGACCAATCCAGAAAAATGCGAGCTTTTGCAGGGAATACCACGCATACACCCCCGGCTCGGCCTTAATCGAGGCAATGGCGCGGGCGGCAAAATAGCGGTCCCCTACAATCGTAAACGCATCATACCCGCCGTTAAGTTTCGGGTTGAGTTGTTCGTTCCAGATTTGTACGAGATCGTGGTTTTGTTCCATCAAATGGTAAAACTCTGGGCTTCCATGCCATAGCACCACTCCGGAAATACTTAAGGGAAGAAAGACATGATGAGTTTTATAGTTATGGTAAGTCCAGGGTGCGATCACCATCACCATCGCTGTGGCATATATGAGAGAAAGAAAAAGTTTACGAGTCAAAGGCCAAGCTTGAGGGAGTAAAAATGGTACCAGCAAAGGAAAGAGCGAGGCTGTAGGTCGACACAAATTTGTGACGGCTAATAATATGCCTCCTATGACAAAACGATGAGGCCGTGGCTGCTCTATTGCTCTTACTAACCCGAGTAAAGCCAGAAGCAGTAAGGGAGCGTAGAGAACTTCAGTGTAAAGCACCCTGACATGGAAAATCAGGGCCGGATGTACAGCAACAAGCATAGCCGCCAAAAGAGAACCTTTCTCTCCAGTAAACCGGCGCGCTAGCAAAAAGGTAAGGGGGATTGTCAGTGCGCCAACAAAAGCTTGGACATAGAGCACTGTCGCAGGAGAACGACCAAAAATAAGATAACAGACTGCTAGAAAGGTCGGATAAACTGGCACCCGGCCCGGCCAATTGAAGAAATAACCTTGTGTCAACCAATAGGCTAATCCCTCGTAGCCTGTCTCATCCCCATCGAGTCGGTCTGGTGAATCAGGAAGAACTTGATTCGTACTCCAGGCCATGAATAAGCGTAGCCCGAGCCCGAGCACGGTAAGACCAATAAGGATAGCCCGAGCAGCTCTCGGAGTGAGAATAGACTCGTGGACACGCCGAGCGTAGCGAGTCCGCAAAGCAAAGCGAAAAACTACAATGAAACTCAAAAAAAGGCTGAGAGTAAAGAAGAGCGATAAGCGAGCGCCGAATCTTGGCGGCGGTTCCGGGATTGGCGTAAGAGATACTGTCCCTTTAACCTCAGCTACCCCTCCAGGCCTAGCGATTGTCTGGTAATTTTTTTTGGGACGACCATTTGTGTCCCAGACTGCAAGGTCAGTCCCGTCCTGTTTCTTCGTGATTTGAAACGCATAATCAATCGCAGCCCTGTAAGGGACCTTTACCATCACTGTAAAAGCATCCCCAACTCGAGCCATGGGCGTATACATGACCGTGTCTTTGACTACTGTTCCCTCCCGGCGTTGCCCCTCAGGAATCTGGGTCCAACCATTGATGCCCCAGACGAGAAAGACCTCTCCAGCGTCAGCGACGTGATAGCGAATCTCCTGTGTGACTAAGGGCTGCTCTCGTATTTCGAGCGCAGCCGTAATTTCCTCGACTTTTCCTTTTGTGGCAATTGCATGATAGTTGCGATTCGGCTCCCCGTTGGTATCCCATAGGTCAATTGGCGCCCCGTCATGATTTTTGGTGATCTGAAACGCATAGGCAATAGTCGCGCCTGCAGGGGCTTGTACTTGAGCGATGAAGTTATCCCCCATGGCGTTCATCGGCGTATACATGACCGCGTTCTTAATGACTGTCCCAGGCGGACGCCAAGCCTCAGGCACAGTCTTCCAGTTATTAATGCCCCAGACGAGGAACACTTCTTTAGCACCAACAATGTGATAGCGTATTTTGTGTGTTACGGGCGTCTGAGCAGAAAGCGGCGTCTCATCGGCGAGGAGAGGCAAAGGAAACAGTAGGCGATAACCGACAAGTCCGAGCAAGATAAAATTGAGGAGCGGTAAGAGTCGCCTCATAGTCATCAACGAGCAACGCCAACGTAGGTATAGATTGTAGTGTAGTTTCTGCATCTATGGCTCCTTACTTCCTTTGCCCGAATTGTAAGACGAGGAGAGCAGTAGATTCACGCCTCGGAGACTCTCCGTAATGAAGAGTTTCGGCTGGATCTATAGCGACCTTAACTCTTTGAGACTCCCTTTTCTTAGCCAATCGGTAAGCGTCTCTCTCAAGAATGAAAAGAATCATAATAACAAAAGAGGCTTACAGAATAACAAACGAGATTTACAGAGGAAGATCACTTTGGCTTTGCTCCAGCATGACCCCGCTCGCGTAAGACGAACGCACGACGGCAATGTCTTTTTAGGCGCGGTAGCAGTGGGTAAGGCTAAACACCTACGGAGGCATACAGGGGAAAGATGGACATACAAATAGAGCTTGAAGCGAAAAAGCAACCCTTTGTCGATGTTGTCATCCCGGAAAATCTCTATGACGATCCGGACCGTGCATTGAAGCCATGCGTCATTTGCGGCGGCGTTGAAGTTCGACGCATCTATCGCCAAGCGCATTTTCCAGTAGTTTGCTGCCGGAGTTGTAGACTCCTTTATGCAGATGAACACTTCACGTTGAAGGATTTAGCGCGATTCTATTCCGGCGATTATTACCAGAGTGCGTATGTCTGTCATCCTCCGCAAATCGATGAGAAGATCGCCGAGGACTATCTCGAGACCTTTCGTCGCGTCCACAAGATGATGGGCGGAGGTCGCATCCTCGACTTTGGCAGCGCACGTGGAACCTTTCTGGCGCACTTGCTGCGGTCCGAACTCGGCAAGCACTGGAGCGCGGAGGGAATCGATATCAATCGCGACGAGGTCGAGATGGGACGCAGAGCCGGAAATCCCGTGCGAGTCGCGAACGTGATGGGGCCTGATTTGCTGCGTGAATCATACGACGTCATCACAGCGTTTTCAGTTATTGAGCATCTCCAGCAGCCCGACGAAGTAGTAGTGAGGCTACACGAGCTCCTCAAACCGCGCGGCAAAGTTCTGATTCACGTACCCAACGGCGATTCTCTCATCATTCAGCTGGGAGCACTTGCACATTGGCTCTCTGGTGAGCAACTCCGTTCCTTCTCAGACAATGTCTTTCATGAAGAGCACCTTTATTATTTCTCGCCGAAAACGATGCCGCTGTTCCTGAAGAAATGTGGACTAAAATTGGTTTGGCTCGGATTCCAGCCGAGTTATCTCGAGGCGCATGCGCCGCCTGGGCTGGTGAGGATCTTTGGAAGCTTGCTTGGATTGTCATCTTGGGTGTTTCGTCGTCAGACCATGCTCGTGGCGATCGCCGAGCGCGCTTGATACCTTAATCGCCCGCGCCGTCGGTCGAGGAACCTGGGAGCTACGTCTTTAAGTCAATACAATTGGGCTTCCTATCAATACAATTGGGCTTCCTACATGAAACGGAGGAATCAGCCTTCTGCATGTTGTTCTGCCTATTAAGGCCCATCAAGTCTTCAGTGTGAAGACGATGAACAGATGGGCAATAGTGCAATTTAAGTCCTTAGACGCCAACGTAGGAGAAGATCACTTTCAGCCTTTAATATCATAAAGCCCAGTCCAGAAGACTGACGCACGGTGGCAATCTCTCTCTAGACATGCTAACAAGCCCATGACCATTAAGAGAAACGCCTTCCCCTCATAGGAACCACGGATGTCAAGCTTGCGTTTGCTACTCGTACGTCATGGTGAGACAGTCTGGAACCAAGAGAATCGTTGGCAGGGACAAGCCGACGTTCCTCTCAGCGAGAACGGGCAGGCGCAGGCCCAACGTCTTGCGCAGCGGTTACTCGCTGAACGGCGCCAGATCCACGCCTTATACACAAGTGATCTGTCTCGTGCGTTCCGCACAGCGGAGATTGTAGGTACAACCTTAGGGATGACGCCTCTTCGTGAAGAAGGATGGCGAGAAATGGATATTGGAAGCTGGAGTGGGCTCACGACAGCAGAGGTTGCCGCTCGCCATGGCGACGAGTGGGAGCGACTGCGCGCTGGAGAAGATTTGCCGCGCGGCGGTGGTGAGACCTTTGCCCAGTTTCAGGGACGCCTTGTTCAGTCCGTCGAGCGTTTGCTTGACCTGCATCCCGACCAGCAAGTCATGATCGTTTCCCATGGCGGCGCCGTGCGGGCGTTTCTTTTGTACTGCCGCCGTTTAGCGATGAACCAGTTCCGTCAAATCGAGAAGATTGGGAATACTGGATTGAGTGAAGTCTCTATTTTTGTAGATGGGCGGGCGACTATTCACATTGTAAACGACACGAATCATCTCGACGGAGACGCCTTGTTTGGCGAGTCAGTAGATGCGTGACGAGAAGCAGACCAAAAGTCCCAAAGAAAAACCGCTTTTCCCCGTTCCTCCTTGTTTGCCTTTTTCCCTTTTCGTCTCATAGGGTTTCCTGCTCTTGCACATATTGTCTTCCCGCTGGTTTAAGGTTGTCATTAGCCTCTGCCTGTTTGCCCTGCTTCTACGCTCCATAGACTTGCGTGCATTTCGCGAACGCCTCACCGATGCGCAGTGGGGTTGGATGGTTCCTGCTTTCATTGGGTATCTGTTAAGCCAAGTCCTAAGTGCATACAAATGGCAAGTGCTTGCCCGCCCGCTGGGGTTTCGCCAGTCGTTCCGCACCTTTGTGATTTATTATTTTTCTGGGATGTACCTGAACCTCTTTGCACCCAGCACAGTAGTGGGAGATTTAGGGCGCAGCGCTTTCCTTGCTCAAGGAAAAGCACAGCTTGGCCTTGCCGTTCAATCGGTCTTAGCAGACCGGATCACTGGTTTGACAATGTTGTTATGGGTTGGCGCTTTGGGCGTTCTCTTCGCCGATGCCGTTCCATTCCCTTTGCCTTGGCGGTTGGGAGTAGTTGCGAGTGCATTGGGAATGACAGCTGTGTGGTTCTTCATCCCGCATGTACTGCGCAGATTTTTTCAGCGCACTCACAAAGTGCGCCGAGCGCTCGAGCAACTCGTTGGCCCTTACCAGAATGTTCGTTGGGTGCTTCTTCACGCTTGCAGCATATCGCTGTTGTTTCATTTTTTTCAGTTGAGTCTACAGCTCATGATTGCTCAGGCGCTTAGCCTTGAGGCTCCTTTTGGGTATTTGCTCATCTGCATACCCTTGATCAACCTCCTAAGTGGTCTACCGATTAGTTTTGGCGGATTGGGAGTACGGGAGGGAAGCTGTGTGATGTTCCTCTCACTTGTGGGAGTTTCCTCAGAACGGGCGCTCGCCTTTGGCGTATTGTGGAGCGTCCTTGTCGTGGGAGCCAACGCGACAGGAGGATTAGCGCTGCTGTTGGCGCCGACCTCCCGTCTTCCTCTTGCTAAAGTTAAAAAAATGCAGGACGAATAAGGATGGTTTCTTCGCGACCGGCGCCGACAGAAATCATCTTGACTGAAACGCCAACCAATTGCTCAATCCGTTCGACATAGCGACGAGCGTTGACGGGCAAAGCATCGAGACTACGCAGCTCCGTCAATCGTTCCGACCAGCCAGGGAGTTCTTCATAGACTGGGGTAAGACGCTCCAGCACCTGCACGCTCGGCGGCACTTCATCGTAATGTCGACCATTGTATTCATAGCCTGTACAAATACGCAACGTTGGAAGCCCGCTGAGGACGTCGATTTTTGTCAGCGCCAAACTGGTCAGCCCGTTGACGCGAGCCGCAGTGCGGGCCACCACCGCGTCAAACCATCCACACCGTCGCGGACGACCTGTGACGGTGCCAAACTCACCACCGTCACGTCTCAGTTTTTCTCCTTCTGGACCAAAGAGTTCAGTGGGAAATGGGCCGCTGCCGACTCGGGTAGTATACGTTTTAGAAATACCAATAACGTTATGAATGAATTGCGGCGCGATTCCTGCGCCGGTACATACGGCGCCGGCCACAGTGTTGGACGAAGTCACAAACGGATAGGTGCCGTGATCGACGTCCAGCATCGTTCCCTGCGCGCCTTCAAAAAGCACCTTGCGACCACGCGAGATTTCTTCGTGTAGATAGCGCGATGCATTCATGACATAGGGCGCCAGGCGGTCTCGCAGGCGACAATAGGCGTCAAAGATCTGCTGAAAGTCGAGCGCTTGTTCTTTGAGGATAGAGCCCAGATAGATATTCTTCTCTTGAAGATTGTGAGAAAGCTTATCGCGAAACACTTCCTCGTCTAATAAGTCAACAAAACGAATGCCGACACGGGCCATCTTATCTTCGTAAGTTGGACCAATACCGCGTCCGGTCGTACCAATACGTCCCTCGCCGCGCAGCCGCTCGCGCGCCAAATCGATCGCCTTGTGATACGGCATAATGAGATGCGCAGTCTCACTGATTCTCAGCAGCGACGCATCGGACAAACACCCTTGCTGCTGAAGAGTGTCTATTTCTTCAACAAGAACTTGAGGGTCAACGACTACGCCGTTGCCGATAACGCAGATTTTCCCGGCATGTAGCACTCCAGAAGGAATGA
>CAZUFQ010000324.1:0-7457 GCA_964618735.1 uncultured Enterobacteriaceae bacterium | reverse complement strand
GTCGGCACAGCTTTCTCCTCGGGGTGCAAGTCAATGGCCGCGAAGAAGCGCGGGTGTGGGTTGACGCCGATGTGAAAGTGTTTGCGGAAGTGGTGGTGACTTCTCAACCGCTTGCACGCCTTGAGCCAGTCACGCCTGAAAAAGTTCGACTAGAACGACGGGACTTAGGAGAGACCCCGCTCCAAGCTTTGACTGCCATCGAAGAACTTGACGGTAAGTTGGCGGCGCGCTCACTTTCTGTGAATCAGGTCTTGACCGCCTCGATGGTTGATCTTCCGCAAGTGCTGCGCCACGGATCTGCTGTTACATTGCTATACGAATCCGCAGGCATCCGCGTGGAGACTCCGGGTCGAGCAGTTGAGCCAGGCCGGATCGGCGACCGCATTCGCGTAGAAAATGTGGACTCAGGTAAAGTGGTTGAAGGGCAAATTCTGAACGAGAGGACAGTAAGGGTCAATTAATGAAGTCAACAATTCATAATCAAAAGCTCATGGTCAAAACCCTTGAACGTCCACGAGCGGCTTTCTGGTGGATCTTAGTCTCTGCTTTGTTTGCCTTACAAACGGGGTGCGCCCAGGAACTCAAAGTGCACGTGAATCCCCGACCCACCCAAGCGGAGTTGGATGAAGAGGTTGCCCGCGTCAGCCAGGCCGCAACTCCCCATGCCGTCTCAGGGCCAGTGTCAGCGGGTTCTTTGTGGCCAGCAGATGATCGCGGTTCGTTCTATGGCGACCGTAAAGCGTTTCGTATGGGAGACGTGCTGACGGTGATCGTGTCGGAATCCGCGAAGGCGAGCAATACCGCCAACACCGACTTGGCTCGCAACACCTCTAATAAAGCGCAGGTCAATGCGTTGTGGGGTCTTCAGGATATCTTGAGCCAGGCGAATTTGGCGAATCTCGATGTGACCTCGGATACCAGCCACAAGGGGACAGGTTCGACGGCGCGGACTGGCGAATTAACCGCGAGCCTGACGGCGGTTGTGAAAGATGTCTTGCCGAACGGCAATCTCGCGATTCAGGGCACACGCTCCGTTCTGGTTAACCATGAAGAACAGTATATGACCCTCACTGGCATCGTCCGTCCCGAAGATATTGGCCGCGATAATACGCTCTCTTCCGCCCAAATTGCCGACGCTCGTATTTCCTTCGGCGGCACTGGCGTCGTGGCCGATAAACAGCGGTCCGGTTGGGGGACATGGGCCTTTGATTGGTTGTTTCCATTCTAGAGACTGGATGCTTAGGATGAAGAACATGGAAGTTTCGTCTCCTACATTCCGCACTTTGCCTGCTCTTCTCTGCTGGCTGCTCGCTGTTGGTTGTTGGCTGCTGCTCTGTACATCCGCCGACGCGGCGCGCATCAAAGACCTTGCACAAATTGAAGGCTTTCGCTCGAATCAATTGTTTGGCTACGGGTTGATCGTTGGCCTCGCCGGCACTGGGGATAAACAAAATACGCAGTTCACCGTGCAAGCGTTGACAAATTTGTTGCAAGACTATCGCATTCGGGTGAGTCCGCAAGATGTTCGAGTCAAGAATGTCGCCGCTGTGATGGTCACGGCTGAAATTCCTCCGTATGTGCAGCCGGGAACGCGTCTTGACGCAGTCGTTTCCTCCATTGGCGATGCGCAGAGCCTGTCCGGCGGCACGCTGTTGCTCACTCCGCTAAAAGGGCCTGACGGCCAAGTCTATGCGGTCGCCCAAGGGCCCATGACCCTGGGCGGCGGCTTCAGCGCCAACGGGATTGGCGCGCGGGTCACGAAAAACCATCAAACTGCGGGGCGTATAACTGGCGGCGCGTTGCTAGAGCGCGCCGTTCCAACGGAAGCCATTGCAGCGGACGGCGTCATGCACATCCATCTGCGAGAGCCGGATTTTACGACGGCCCAACGCCTCGCCGAGACGATCAACATGGCGTTGCCGGATGCGATTGCTCATCCCCAATCTCCCGGCGAGGTGACGGTCTCTCTGCCGCCTAGCGCTCAGCGCGATCCTGTCTCCTTTGTTGCTTCTTTAGAATCCTTAGACGTCGCGCCGGATAACACCGCGCGTGTAGTCGTCAATGAACGAACCGGAACGGTGGTGATGGGGCAAGATGTACGACTCGCCCCGGTTGCTATCGCCCACGGCGGCCTCCACATCACGGTGAAAACAGAACTCGGCGTGTCACAACCAGAACCTTTTAGTAATGGAAAGACCACGGTCGTCCCTGATACTTCGATCGTCGTTGAAGAACCGAAAGACCGTCAGCTTATTGCTATTCCTGGTGGAAGAGGGGTCTCGCTGAAAGAACTGGTGGTTGCGCTGAATAGTCTTGGCGTGACGCCGAGAGACTTGATTGCCGTATTTGAGGCGCTGAAAGAGGCCGGAGCTTTGCAGGCAGAATTAGTGGTAATGTAAACTAAGAAGACAGACCAAGAAGCGGGCGGCCATACCTAACATCGCAGCATGGACGAAGAAGGATGGGGCAAAGTGTATGACAAATGATGAGAAATCACCGATTATGCTCAGCGCCAATTTCCCGTCGAGCGCAGTGCTTCCCAGTCGCAAGCCTCCCGCCTCAAGTGCAGAGGTGAAAAAGATTGCGGAAGAGTTTTCGTCCCTGCTATTGTCAGAATTGATGAAGGCAATGCGAGCAACGCTGTCAGGCGAAGGTCTTGATGGTGATAAGTCGTCTGCTCGCGATACGTATTCATCCTTGGCCGATGTGGAAGTGACGCGGTCGCTGGCGAAGCATGATAGCATGGGACTAGCGGCATTTCTGGAACGAGGCTTAAGCCGCCTAGCGCCAAAAGGGGACACCCAGGAATCGCCGCGTGCTTCTATGAGTAAAGGAAATAAGGAAAATTAAGAAAGGAACTTCTGTCGCTCCTTAAGACTGGATCGGACTCGGACCTAAAGAAAAGCCGAAGAACGACCGATGCAGAATCTTGTAGTCGACAGGCTTACGAGCCTGATAAAGGCAAACCATTCGAAAGGGTGGGACGCAAAGCTTCTGGCCTAAGTTTCGAGCTTATCTCGGAATATGGCGGCAGGGTCGCCAGGCGAGCACAGCACTTCCTGCTAAGCTGTGTTTCGCACTCATGCTTGCAGGAGGTGTATAATGAGTTTTTAAGAGGCGCAATAAGAGGAGTAAAATTATGAGAATCGCCGATAAGGGACCCATCGATATCAGCACCTCCCACTCCGTACGCGGAGAGTCCTCCGTGACCGAGGCGCGCGGCCAAACCCGCGAGCGGCAGGTCGCCCAGAAGGATAACGCCGCCCAGGTGTCGATTTCTGCAGAAGCCCGTCAGCTGCAAAAAGTAGTAGAGCTGTCCGGGCGTGGGGATGAGCTACGAGCGGAAAAGCTGCGGCAGCTCAAGGAGCAGATCGACAGTGGCGCGTACCACGTCGAGGCAAAAGACGTGGCGCAATCTACGGCTCGACATGAAATCTCACGCTTGCTTGGGAAACAATAACGATGGCGACCTTGGCAGACCTGCTGAACATCCTTGAGGACGAGGTGCAGTTGGGAGAGACGCTGCTCCGCAACCTGAATGCCCAGAAAGCTGCAATTGTGGCCTGGGATTCTTCCGCCTTGCTCCTGCATGTGGAAGAAAAAGAGCACCTTGTCCACCAGCTTGCGGAGCGTGAACGAAAACGCTCCGCCGCTGTCCGTCAGCTTCTTGAAGCCTACAACCTTCCAGCAGCTGACAACGTTCCTTCCTTGAAGGCGTTGCTGGCCCAGTTGCCAGCGACCCCTCAACGTGCAACACTCGAACACTTGCAGCACCGCGCCCGGCAAATCTACAGCCGCCTCAGGGCTGGAGAAAAGCATTTGACAATGTTGATGGGGATGCTCCTCTCCCATATCGGCGAAGCCCTTGGGGCCGTGACTCGCCCCACCTCGATCACCACATACGGAGAGCGGGGCACGTTGGCCGCTGCACGACCCCTTCCTGGGTTTGTACAGGAGAAAATCTGATGTCCATTCTTTCGGTGCTTCAGATGGGCGCAAATGCGATGCTTGCCCAGCAACAAGCATTGCAAACGACGGGGCATAATATCTCCAATGCGAATACGCCTGGATATACGCGCCAGCGGGTGACGCTGGCGACTTCGTATCCCATGAGTCAAGGGACCTATTACCTTGGGCTTGGCGTCAACGCGGCCGGAGTGACAGGCATATTTGATAATTTTGTAGAATCTCAACTTGTCGATCTCCAATCAGGTCTAGGCTCCGCAGACGCCCAACAGCGAGCGCTGGGAGGCGTCGCTGATGCGTTCCCCATTACGGAAGATCAAGGGCTGGGCCCGGCTCTCGAAGCATTCCGGGGCGCACTCTCCGAACTTGCAAACAATCCAGGAGGAAGCGCTGAGCGCGTCAACTTGATTGGGAAAGCGAATGCGTTGGGATCCATGTTTGCCCAGACCCGCAACGCCCTGGTCAGCGTGCAGAGTCACCTCGATAAAGATCTTGATACTGACGTGCAGCGTGTGAATACTATTCTTCCGCAGATTGCCGACTTGAACGCCAAAATTGTAGAAGGTGAAGTGAACGGTCAGCGGGCGAACGATTTTCGAGATCAACGACAACAGCTCCTCCAAGAGTTGTCAAAATTGACCGGCGCGACGGTGCGTGAAGAAAAAAATGGCGACGTCTCCGCGCAAGTGGATGGGATCGTCCTCGTCTCTGGTTCTCACGCCGCCTCGCTTGATGCGAGCGGCGTCAACGCCGCGGGTTTCCACACCGTGAAGTACACGAGTCCCGAGGGCGCTTTATTTGACGTCACCTCATTATTGACGAAAGGGGAGATTGGCGGTCTCCTCACCAATCGGGATACAACATTGCCGGGTTTCTTAGGGCGCTTGGATTCGTTGGCGAAGACGCTGGTGGATGCCGTGAACGCCCAACACGCGCAAGGGCGCGATTTGAACGGCAACGCCGGGGGGAATTTTTTTAAGCCCATTACCGCAACAGCAGGTGCGGCTGGACTTTTACAAGTGGACAGCGCTGTCGCAGCCGATCCCCGCCTGATTGCCGCCGCCTCACAAAGCGGCGCCACTGGCAATAACGAGAACGCGCTCGCCTTAGCGAATTTGCAAGGTGTTGCGCAAGCGCCGCTGGGAAATCGTTCATTCAAAGACTATTTTTTGTCAATTGTCGGCGATGTGGGTCAACAGGTGCAGGCAGCACAGGATACCTCTACTTTTCAGCAATCGTTGGTCGATCAGGTGCAACAGCGACGAGAGTCGCTGTCCGGAGTAAACATTGATGAGGAGATGACGAACATGATCCAATTTCAGCGCGCCTTTCAGGCCGCGTCTCGCCTCATCTCCGTCGGCGATGAAATGTACCAGACCATGATTAACATGGGACAGTGACAGCTATGCGTGTGTCGAACCAAATGCTTTTCTACCAGACGCAGACCGGCATCCAGAAAGCAGCCCAGCGTGTGGCGCAGCTCCAGGAGGCGGTCTCATCAGGAAAACGCATTAACAATTTTACTGATGATCCCATCAATGCGGTGCGCGCGCTCGATTTGCGAGAAATGGAATCTTCGCTTGATCAGTATGGGAAGAATATAGACTCCGGGCTCCCTTTTCTGAAGGAGAACGACTCTGTACTGGGCGACGTTGTTGATGCGCTAGGCCGCGCAAAGGAACTCGCTTTGCAGATGGCGAATGGCAGCAATAACGCCCAAGACCGCGCCGCCGCTGCAACTGAGTTACAACAAATCTACGAGCGAGTGGTGTCATCAGCGAACACGCAACTGGAAGGGCGTTATATCTTCGGTGGATTCAAGAACGACGCTGCGCCATTTTCTGCTACTGGCGCGTATCTCGGTGACAATGGTCAAATTAACATACAGGCGACCGCCTCGTCGTCTATCACTTTGAATTTACCCGGCAATCAAGTGTTTCAAGGCGCTGGAGTGAGTGGCGGCGTTGGTCTGCTCGATGCTTTGAAAGACCTCAAGACTGTCATGTTGAGCAACGGCAGCACCCCAGCTTTACAACTTGGCTTGGGTGTGAACCTCGATCCGTCAGCAACGACGCCTGCGGCTGCCTTCCCCGCGGGACCCGATGACACGCTAGCCAACTGGAAAGCGGGCAGTAATTTCTCAACTTCGACTACGCTCGTCGATTCCACTGGGGTCGGGCACGAAGTGCAAATCCTTTTTCGTAAAACCGGCGCCGCCTCCTGGGACTATCAGGTGTTGGCGAAGCGGAGCGAGTTGGATGCGAGCGCTTCCTCCAGCACCGACTGGCGACAAGTGGGTAAGGGAACGCTGGCGTTTAATGCGAATGGTTCGTTCAACGTCGGCGGTAGTACGATCAACGCGGTAGGGCCCTTGGCCTGGACCAACGGGGCCGCCAGCCAAACGATTGCCGCGACCGATCTCAGTTTCGCCGGCTCAACCCAGGTCACAGGACCGTCTGCTGTTCTGACCTTACGTCAGACCAATACTGCGGGGTTTGCAACGGAGATCGGACGGTTAGACGCGGTGCTTGACCAGCTCTCACAATTTCGCGCCGAAGTGGGGGCGCGCATCAACTCCGCGACAACGGCGAAAGATAGTGTAGATCTGTTACATTTGCAAACGGAGACGCGTCGCGGCGAAATCGAAGGCGCCGACGCCTTACAAATCTACTCGGACTTTACGCAGGCGACGCAGGCATTCAATGCGGCCCTGCAGTCCGCAGCCCGAGTCACACAAACCAGCCTGCTAGATTTTTTAAAGTAATTGCTATGCTTGTATTAACACGTCGAGCGGGAGAAAGCATCACTATTGGTGACGATATCATCGTTACCGTCATTGCCGCTAGCGGCGGGCAGGTGCGTCTTGGCATCACTGCCCCGCG
Source organism: uncultured Enterobacteriaceae bacterium (assembly GCA_964618735.1). Classification (GTDB taxonomy): domain Bacteria; phylum Desulfobacterota; class Binatia; order Bin18; family Bin18; genus SYOC01. Next base: position 609 of record CAZUFQ010000324.1, on the reverse strand, counting down.
CTCGGTGCAGGTGCTGCGAGAAGAAATTTACAAAGTCATGCGGGAAGAAAACCGGGAAGCGGCGCAAGGACTGCAACAGGAACAACGCCTGAAAACCGTGACAACCCGCCTGCGACCCCATCGGAATAAACCGGAGGATGTATGATTGTGAGCGTACGCAAGCGTCGAGCACCGTCACGGACGACCCGAGCTCTCGCGCCACGAAGGCGATCTGTTCAACCTGAAACTATGCAATCACGGGCCAACATCTTGTTGCCCGGAGAGCACCAATGGGAAGTCACGTTTCCTGATGGATTGCTTGGGTTGCCAAACTGCCAGCATTTTTCCTTGGCCCCGTATAAGCCGGCTGACGGCAGCGTCTCTCCGTTTTTTCTGCTGCGATGTCAGGACGACCCAAGCGTTTCTCTTCCGGTTTTGGATCCTCGCTTGCTTCTCACTGACTACCGCTTGCCTCTGGCTGCGGACGTGCTTGCTTATCTCGATGCAAACACGGATGGGGAACTGTCGATCCTGGCCATTGTCACTTTACGGGCCCAGTTAGAAGATGTGAAGATGAATCTCCAGGGCCCTTTTGTTCCCAACCTCGTCCCCCCACCTGGGTTTACATTT
>CAZUFQ010000323.1:0-7468 GCA_964618735.1 uncultured Enterobacteriaceae bacterium | reverse complement strand
AAATGGGCGGGATGGACGATTCCCTTCCTGGGTTCAACTCTTGGGTTTCCACGCCCTTGAAGCGCGGTTGCCGGGCCTTCACGGGGCCAATGTTTTCACCAGCGGGTCGGCGTTCATCTCGAAACGGCCTACGGCGTGCAAGCAGAACAGATTGCAGCGGAATTAGCCATCCACTTCGAGCATGGACATGATTATCAGAAAGCAATTGTGTATCAAGAAAAAGCGGCTGCGCAAGCAATGCAACGACTCGCAGGCCGGGAAGCAGTGGGACATCTAACTACGGCGATCCAACTGTTACAGCATTCGCCGGACTCCCTAGAGCGCACCAGCCAGGAGCTGGCCCTTCAATTCGCCTTGTACACTCAGCTTGGCAAGTTAAACGGGGAAGCCTCGCCGACAGTAGAACTAGCAGTGATGCGCGTGCACGAGCTGAGCCAACAACTTGCACCATCTCCCTCTGTATTTTGGGCATTGGCCGGTATCTTCCCTTTTTATATCGTCCGTGAAGAGCTACAGGCAGCGCAAGCGCTCGCAACGCAATGTCTCCAAATCGCGCAGCATTTTCCCCGGTCACCGTTGCCGGTTGCCGGCCATACGCAACTCGGAATCACCTGGTTTTTTCTCGGTGAGTTCACGGCGGCTCAGGTGTACTTCGAACAAGCAACGGCGCTCTATGATGCGTCGTCTTCGTTTTCTCCAATTTTTGATTGGGAACATGGACCCCCGTGCTTCTGTTACGCGGCTTTTGTTCTCTGGCAGCTTGGGTACCCTGATCAGGCATTGTGCTGGAGCCAAAAAGCGCGGACTCTCGCTCAGGAGTTGCGCCTTCCTTACATGCAACTTCTTGTTGGCAACCTTTCTGCTGGCTTCCATCATCTCCGGCGCGAAAGAGACGCCGTGCATGAGCAGGCAGTCGCCACCCTCCACCGTGCACGCGCGTGTGGGTTTAGAGGACCGGAAAAGGTGGCGGAGATATTTTTGGGATGGGCCCGAGAAGGAGCAGTGGACAGAACTACCATCATTCGTAACACCCTCACTACCTGCCGAGCCAGCGGCGGGGCAGCATTGCAAACGTATTATTTAACGCTGTTAGCAGAGGCCTGCGCCGAGGCGAAGCAAATTGAGGAAGGGCAAGCGGCTATTAGTGAAGCGCTGGCAATCGTCCAACACACGAACGGCCGCTATTACGAAGCCGAACTGTACCGGCTTAAAGGCGAACTTCTATTGGCACGGACAGCTAATAGTCAAAAATAACCAACGAAGGAGCAAGTTTTCTTGCGCGAGAAAGAACAAACATGGAATAGCAGGTGCTAAGTCCAGAATGAGAAGAACGGTTCGTTTTCCTCAGCACTCAGGACTCAGCGCCCAGGACTATTTACGCCCGTTGTTCTATAGCAGCATACGGGACGTTGTGCGTACCAGTGTAGATCTGGTCCGGACGGAAGATGCGGTTATTTTTGAGTTCCTCAGCCCAGTGCGCGAGCCAGCCGGCCACCCGGGCGATCGCAAAAATCGGCGTGAACTGATCGATAGGAATGCCAAGCTTGTCGTACACCACGCCGGAATAGAAATCGACGTTCGAAGCAATGCCCTTGGCGCCGACATGTTCGTTGATCACTTGTTCGACTTCCTGGGCGACTTTGTAAAGCGGATGTTCACCCTTCACTTCAAAGAGATGCCGGGCTAAACTCTGCAGAGCGTCAGCGCGTGGATCTTTTACTTTATATACACGATGACCAACGCCCATGATTCTTTCTTTGCGTTGGAGTTTTCCTTGAATGTAGGGACGAACATTTTCAACTGTTTTGATCTCACGGAACATCTTCAACGCTTGCTCATTCGCGCCGCCGTGCAACGGCCCCGTGAGCGCGCCGATCGCCGACGCCACCATGGTATAGGGGTCCGCTAGAGTCGAGCCCACAACTAACCCGCTAAACGTCGAGGCATTCATGGTGTGCTCGGCGTGTAGCGTCAAGCAGACATCCATAATATGGACGTGCAAAGGATCTGGCTCTTCATCAGTCAGCATCCACAGAAAATTCGCGGCATGAGAGAGATCATCACGCGGGCGCACCGGTTCATCACCGTGTCGCATGCGTTCAAACGCCGCCACAATGGTCGGCAGCTTGGCAATCAGCCGGATGATGGACCAGTAATGTTTTTCTTGGCTCAAGACGTCCGTCCCAGGCGGCACTTCGGCAGCATCGATCTTCGCTGGATAAAACATCCCCAGCGCCGCGACGGCAGCTTGGAGTGCGTCCATGGGATGACCATTTTCCGGCAGACACTTCATCAAGTCGATGATGCGATATTTAACGCGGCGATGCGTGCGCAGGTCATGGTCGAATTTTGCCATTTGTGCACGCGTGGGCAGTTGGCCCCACAGCAGCAGATACGACACCTCTTCGTATGAGCTTTTCGCCGCTAATTCTTCGATAGGAATGCCCCGGTATTCGAGAATGCCTTTCTGCCCGTCAATGAAGCCGACATTCGACTCCATGATAGGCACCCCTTCGAGTCCAGGAATCAATTTCTCCATATATGACCTTTCTATCGTCTGCTTAAGTGCGCGTTATCGTTTACTCTTCTTAGGGGGTCTCTCCCTCAGATACAATCTCCTCTTGGAGTTTCGTCACAGAAGCTCGTGCTCTTGAGAAGAAATTCCCTTGCTAGAAGACGGAAGCCAGCAATTACATTCCATCCCCACGCTTTATGAGCACGACTTATCCCATTTGTTTCTGGAATGAAGCAAGATCAAAATAATCGCGCCAAGCGGAAATCTTCCCATCGCGAATTTCAAATACTCCAGCCACTGGCAGTGAAATGGTCTTTGGTCCCATGACAAAGGTGTCGACCCGTTCGTTCATCACGACATTTCCTGCCGACGTTGTATGTTTAATGTCAAACGTAGCGCTCGTAGCATTTTTCAAAAACGGTTCAGCAAATTTGCGAATCGCGCCATGACCAACCAAGGGCTCCATGGGGATATTGTGGTAAAAGCAATCTTCAGTCAGGTAGCTCAGCACCTCGTCTGTATTTAAGCGGCTCCATGACAGGCAAAAATCCGTCACAAGTTTTTCGTTTTCCGCGCTCATGGGAAACCCTCCTTCAAAGTTATGCAAGCGAAAAATTGTACACGCCGGTGAGCATTTCCTCTCCAGCAAAAAGTGGATCACACTCATCGGCCACCTCTACTTAGCGGAAATGCCCTAGTCCTTGCAAGGACTAGGAAAGCCTTCGTGAAGAATTTCCGTTTATTATGATGGCAAATGCCGTCTTGTCGCTTATAAATGCCTTCTCTACTTTGCGAACACGGGCAATTTTTACGACTATTCTTACAGAGAGAAGAAGACAGGAACACAGTGCTCTGCTGCCCCGGTCGCGCTAGATCAGCAGTATTCCTCGGGGAATCTGGGCGAGATGCTACCGACGTTCGTTGGGTATCCGTCCTAAGAGACGTAAGAGCCCATCGAGAATGGTCACCGAATGCGGAGGACAACCGGGCACGTACAGATCCACCGGCACGGCGGCGTCAGCGCCATTGTGCACCTCAGAGTGATCAACGAAAGGACCGCCGGAAATGGCGCAGGCTCCTACCGCGATGACAATTTTGGGGGAAGGTACAGCGTCATAGGTTTTCTGCAAGGCGAGTCGCATGTTCTGAGTGACTGGGCCGGTAATCAGTAAACCATCAGCATGACGTGGAGAGGCCACAAATTGAATTCCAAAGCGCCCCAGGTCAAATACGACCGTATTCAATACGTTGACGTCAGCTTCGCAAGCGTTGCAACCGCCCGCGCTCACTTGTCGTAGTTTGAGGGAGCGACCAAAAAGACGACGAGTGGCGTCGTCAAGCGCCTGAGCAAGTCGGGGAGCCTCAGCGTCGGTTATCAAATCCTGACGCATCCGTGCGGCCAGCCGATAGTCCTGGGAAAAACGGATTGCCTGTTCCGGGCAAGCTTCGACGCAGTCAGTGCAGAACAGGCAGCGTCCAAGATCAAGCCGCAGTCCATTCTCGTCTTTTTTGATAGCGTCGGTCGGGCATGCCTCTACACACGCACGGCACTCGGCTACGCATTTCGACTCATCAATCCCCGGGGGCCTCGGAACCGATCCGGTAACACTGGATCTGCTTTCGGATATGCAATCGTTCGACGCCCTTGCTGATAGCGGGCGCGGAGGATTTTCAACATAGGAGACTCTTACAAATCATGTCCACAATAGGACAGATTGAAACTCTTGTTACACAAGGGAAAGTCCGAGATTTGCTGATCGCGCAACGCCAGCGCTAATCCCATCCAATTATGAAACGAGGGATCGACGACTTTGTACGATGAGAATTGGCCTTGCTCATCGGTCAGCGCGACATGACAGATTTCACCCCGCCACCCCTCGACCAGCGACACTACAATATGACCAGGAGAGAGAGGACCGGCGTCATTCCGGCATGGACCTTCCGGCAGCGCGGAGAGTTGTTCATCCACAAAAGCGACAGAACGCTGAATCTCCAACCAGCGGACATAGGCGCGAGCAAAAACGTCGCCCGTCTCCCACGTCGACACCGGAAGCTGCGCAAATCGGAAGATTCCGGTCGGAAACGCATGGCGCACATCGCTTTCGATTCCACAAGCGCGCGCCGCGGGGCCAACCAATCCCAGCGCTTTACTGTCTTCACGTATTATCGCCCCCGTCTCCTCAAATCGAGCGAGCACGGAAGGGGTGTTCCAAAGTAAGCTTACTGCACTGGTTACATCAGTAAGCGCGCCGTTTAATCGAGCGAGTAATTGTTCAGCACTCGTCGAGTCGACATCAAACCCGACGCCGCCGGGGCGCACCAATCCGCGGCCAAACCGACTCCCACAAATCAGCGCGGTCATATTCAAGAAATCACCGCGCAGCCGTCCACAGTACGATGACGTTGGCAAATACCCAATGTCGCCGGCGAGCGCGCCAAGATCACCAGTATGGTTGGCTAATCGCTCAAGCTCCAGTGCGATCCCTCGTAGCGCTTGCGCCCGCGCCGGCGCTCGACTACTAGCCAGCGCCTCGATTGCTTGACAGTACGCGGTGGCGTGTCCGACGGACGTATCGCCGGCCAGGGTTTCCATGTAGTGGAGCGAGCGCTTCGTTGGTCCGCCAATGAGGGCGCGCTCGACGCCGCGATGTTGATAGCCAAGAGAGATCTCTAGGTGAAATACCTGCTCGCCATGGCATTGAAAGCGAAAATGACCGGGCTCAATGACGCCGGCATGCACGGGACCTACCGCAACTGCACGCACCTCAGAGCCGCGCACCTGAAAAAAGGAGATGACGCTGGGTAAAATATCAACATTGTCCACTTCCGGCCAAGTTGCCGGTCCAGGTCGATAGGGCGCCTGAAAGCGAATCGGCTTGAGCCAGGGGTGCCCATCCGGGCGGATACGCCATTGTTCCACGATCTCGCGCTCGAACCAGTGTGCTTGTGCGCAGTCTGGAGTCAAGGCGGGATAGGCGTCCCGGACCTCCGTCGACGCGAGCGAAAAGGCGCCGGTATGATCATGCGCCAGCACGATGATCAACCGTACAGTGTCAGACTGTGAGGGAACGCCAAAGAATGCGGAGATGCGAGCGCCGGCGCCAACTGCGGAAAGGACATCATCGCGAAACTCTGTCTGCGTGAGAAGCGGGAGATCAGCGAGGGGTCTTCCTTCCGTATTACGGACAGAGAGCCATGTCGAGATTGTCATCACATCACCCAAGCGCCCGAGCTGCCTCTTCCAATGCCTGCGAAAGAAAGGGAGGAAGATACAAGCCAAGGAGGAGCACGGTTGCGGCCAGCGCTGTCGCGGGAAGGAAAGAGAGCAGAGATTCATCTCGCGGGGTGGGACGTCGCAGTCCTTCGGTTGGTGTTCCGTGGGCCATGCGCAGGACCACCGTTGTCATCCCCACAAAAATCACCAGAAGGAAGATGATAGCGGCCAATGCAACACCGATGCGTCCTTGGTCCAAGGCAGTCTTCACAATGGTCAATTCGCTCAAGAAGAGGCCAAAAGGTGGAGAACCGGTAATCGCGAGAAAGCCGACGATCCAGAGTGCTCCAGAGTAAGGAAGAACGTGCAATACACCACGGACTTCGGTCGTTGATTTTGACTGATAGGCGGTCAGGATATTCCCCGCCACGAGGAACAACATGGCTTTCGTCAACGAATGATTGACTGCGTGTAACAGCGAGCCAAATGTGGCGGCTCCGCCAAGCCCAACTCCCAGTGACAACACCCCCATGTGTTCGACGCTGGAATAGGCGAGCATGCGTTTGTAGTCAACCTGACCCACAATAAAAATAGCAGCAACGACCATCGAGAGCAGTCCGAACCTAACCAGCAGTTCTTGACCAAATCCGGCCAGTCCGGCAGCGGCGCAGACTTGTTGGACCCGCAGTATGCCCAGGAAAGCGCAGTTCAGCAACGCACCGGAGAGAAGGGCGGAGACGACGGACGGCGCTTCGCTATGCGCGTCCGGCAACCACGTATGCAAGGGAGCCAACCCCATCTTCGTACCGTACCCCACAAGCAAGAGCAGAAACGCAGATTTCAGCCAGGTGGGATGAAGTCGAGACGCATTCTGCACCAAATCGCCCAATACAAGGGGAATGGGCTCTCCGCCTGGATTAGCGGCGGCTACCGCAAGAAAGAAGTTGCCAAGCAGCGCCAGAGCAATCCCCACCGAACAGATCATCAGATATTTCCAGGTAGCTTCGAGCGAACGATGGTGGCGATGAAAATAGATCAACGGCGCGCTCGCCAAAGTTGTCGCCTCAATCGCCACCCAGAGCAAGCCAAAGCGGTGACTACAGGCGACTAACGTCATTGCCGCTAGGAACAACAGCAAACAGCCAGTGAACGTGGCCTCCGGCGCGTTGGCGAACAAGAACCCTTCTTCGATGTCGGTCCGGGTTACGTCATGCTCCTGCCGAAGGTAACCGAGGCTATAGACCGCCGCGGCCAGAAACAGCACGCTAGTAATACTAAGAAACACACGCCCCGGAGCGTCTAACTGTAGCCATCCATTAAGTATAGGCGCAGGCAAGGTCCACCAAATCGCCCCTGTCATCCCGACATGGGCGATCGCCCCACCTACCAACACCGCTCGTCGCATTCTATCTGTGCGTAGCAGGAAGCAGAGCACTCCGGCCAGGGTGGGCGCAAGCAAAAGTATTGCTATTATCACCTTTAATCCTTCAATACTACGAGTTGGTCAGTATCAATATGGTCGAACTGCCGACTGATATGGAAGACGGCGATGCCCATAACAAACACAGCGACAAAGACGTCGAGTAGTACTCCTAGCTCCACCAGCATCGGCGTATGTTGTACCGTGCCTACGCCAAAGGCATAGACGCCATTTTCCAACACCAGGTAGCCTAAAACTTGAGTGAGCGCCTTTTTCCGGCTGATGATGAGAAAGAGCCCAATGAAACTGGTGAACAGCG
>CAZUFQ010000322.1:0-7480 GCA_964618735.1 uncultured Enterobacteriaceae bacterium | reverse complement strand
TTCGTTTGATTGGTGCGTCGAGCAGATCAAATCCCTTATCCTCCATCACCGCTGCGATCTCCGCCGCCGCGCCTCCGCGCAGGTGACCTTCATCAACAACCAGAACGTTATGGGTTTTCCCTACAGAATTGAGAATAATCTCTTCGTCAAGCGGAACGAGCGTGCGCGGGTCCACCACTTCGACGGAGACGCCTTCTTGCTCTAGTGCTTTAGCAGCTGCAAGCGCTTTCGACACCATCAGGCCAATAGCGACGATGGTGATATCTTTTCCTTCACGTTTTACCGCCCCCTTGCCGATTGGCACAGTATAGTCCTCGTCAGGCACTTGACCACGTAAACGACCGAGCCCCATGTGTTCGAAGACCATCACGGGGTTGTTATCTCGAATGGCGCTCTTTAACAGGCCTTTCATGTCGTACGGGTCCGATGGGGTCACGATCTTCAACCCCGGCACGCTCATAAACTGGGCATAGACTGTCTCAGAATGTTGGGCTGCAGCTTGCCCCGTCGCGCCATACGCCGTACGGAAGGTAATGGGGATATCTGCTTGACCGCCGGACATATAGCGGAGCTTCGCTGCTTGGTTACATACTTGATCCCAGCAGCAGTAGAAGAAGCTGGCAAATTCGATCTCTACAATAGGTCGCATGCCAGCCATAGCAGCGCCAACGCCGGCGCCAGCGTAGCCTGCCTCCGAAATCGGGGCATTGCGGATGCGTTCCGAACCAAATTCATCCGTCAATCCACCAGTAGCGCCGAAAGCGCCAACCCATACATCTAACCCCATGACGAACGTCAGCGGATCGCGGCGTAACTCTTCCCGTAATGCTTCATTGATCGCTCGAATGTACGAAATTTCAGGCATGATTTTTCTCCTTCTTTATGAGCGGTCACCCCTCAGCGTCCAACCTGGGCAACAAGGGGCTTAAGCCCCTTGTTGGACTTGGCCAAAAGCTCATCGCTGAAAGCTCTTGTCACGCCGCCGAGAACATATCCTCTAACGCCTCCTCCGGCGCCGGCAATGGACTGTCCATCGCAAATTGCACGGCTTCATCAAGGTCGCGTTTCACTTCGACTTTGACGGCGTCAAGTTCGGCTTTGGTAAACATGCCGCTGGCAGTAAACTTTGTTTCAAAGTTGAGGATTGGACAGCGTTGTTTCCAGGCTTCGATCTCCTCTGCCGGACGATAGGAGCGTTTACCGAGAAAACCTTCTTCGCCAACGACATGGCCTTCCCAACGGTACGTTTTACATTCGATCAGTGACGGACCATCGCCACGGCGCGCGCGTTCCACTGCTTGCAGCGTGGTTTCATAGACTTCCACCACATCATTGCCGTTAATAATGATCCCCGGCATGTCATGGCCGCGGGCGCGGTCCGCAATATCCTTGACCGAGGTGACATCTTTTCCAGCGGTGAATTCACCGTAGAGATTATTTTCACAGACATATACAACGGGCAATTTCCAGGACGACGCGATGTTGAGGGATTCATGGAAGGTGCCTTCGTTCGAGGCTCCGTCGCCAAAGAAGCAGACCGCGACCTGGCCGCTTTTCTTCATCTTGGCTGCTAATCCAGCGCCAGTGGCAATAGGCAGACCCGCGCCGACGATACCGTTAGCGCCGAGGATACCAATGCTGAAGTCAGCAATGTGCATCGACCCGCCCTTGCCTTTGCAGTACCCGGTCTTCCGACCAAACAGTTCGGCCATCATTGGTTTGAGTCTGCCGCCTTTCGCGAGCAGATGACCGTGGCCGCGGTGGGTGCTGGTAATATAGTCGCTATCGGTCAGCGCGGCGCACACGCCAGTGGCCGACGCTTCTTCGCCGATCGACACATGTACGAAGCCGGGCACTTTCCCTTCTTTGAACATATCGCGCAAACGTTCCTCGAACTGACGGATCGTCTGCATCGTACGGTACATCTTAAGCATTTTTTCCTTGCTAACTTCTGCAGCCATGTGCGCCTCCTTTTTTCACATTGCGGTGGGAAGAGATTTGTTCATAATCTGAAATCTGGGGCGCGGTCAACCGCAGCCGTCCAAGACGGAACAAACGCCCACATACAGGAACAGCTTGAAGGCGAGAAAAAAGCGAGGTCAATGTAGGGACGGAGTCGTGTAGGGGCGAAGATCAGAAGTGAACGCTTCACCCCCGCGGATGAAACTTCTTATGCACTTCACGCAGGCGTTCATTGGTCAAGTGAGTATAGATCTGAGTGGTGGCAATATCGACGTGACCAAGCATAGCCTGGACGGCGCGTAGGTCGGCGCCGCCGTCGAGCAAATGCGTCGCAAAGGCATGACGAAAAGCGTGCGGGTAAATATGACCGCCTTCGGTGCTTTGGACTGCGTACGATTTCAGCAAATGCCAAAAGGCTTGCCGCGTCATCGGCTTCGTCGAACGCGCAAGAAATAAATAGGGGCTAGAGCGACCCTTCAAAAGCAGGGGACGACTGATCTGCAAATACCTTTGCACCTTCTCTCGCGCTTGAGCGCCGAGCGGCACCACACGCTCGCGTCCACCTTTCCCTCGCACGCGCAAGAATCCCGCTTCGAGGTTGACTTGCTTCACTTCAAGATTCACGAGCTCGGACACGCGCAGGCCGGTAGCGTACAAAAGCTCCAACATGGCGTGATCACGTACTCCTAGAGGCGTGCGTGAACTCGGCTTCTCCAATACCGCCTCCACTTGGGGGCGCGAAGGAGCCTGGGGCAACGAACGGCCAATCTTGGGCAAAAGCAAATGCGCTGTGGGGTTGCCATGAGGTAAAGCTTCTTCTCGTTCCAGAAAACGATAGAACCGTCGGAGCGTAGTGAGTATACGCGCCTGACTGCGCGCCGAGAGTCCACGCTCACGCAGGGCGGTCAGAAAGCTAACGAGATGACGTGAACCTACCGCGCGTAGATCACTGACGTCCTGCGAGACAAGGAATCGTCGCAGTTCGGTAAGGTCACGCCCGTACGCCTCAACGGTATTAGGGGAGAGCCCTCGCTCGACCGTGATATAGGCCAGGAACGCGTCAATGTGCACATCATTGATTGACAGTTGCGCAGAGGATTCAGTCTCCGTCGAGTCTTTCATGAGCTTCGCACCTCCCCACTCCCCAGCCGTTCTCGCAACGCCGTTGCCAATGCTTGCGGCTCGGCCACTTTTTGACCATTGCGTTCCGTCACATAAAATACGTCAAGCACTTGATCGACATTCGTAGTGATTTTCGCAAGATAAATCTGAAGATTCAATTGAAATAATGCATAAGTTACCGAGAAAAGGAATCCCATACGATCTGGAGCAGTCACGTCGACCAGCGTGTAATATGTAGAGCTTTCATTATCGGCGGTCACTTCAGTTGGGATACGAAGGTTGCGTTTGGTTAGCAAACTCGGGGCTTGCACGAGACGCAGCATTTCTTCCATCGTGCGTTCACCTCGCAAGACAGAACTGAGCCGCGCATACACACGCGTCCAGGTATCCTGGTCCATTACCAAGTCGCGTCGATCCATGTGCGACAAGCGGAAAACATCGAGGGCGACGCCGTCGCTGCTCGTAGAAATACGCGCGCTGACGACATTGAGCGTGTTGGTCGCAAGCACCCCAGTCAACATCGCAAATAAGCCAGGTTGGTCTTGCGTGACAATCGTCACTTCGCTGAACTCTCGTTCGGGGAAATGCACGACTGACGCGCGATAGAGTTCGCCATCACTGTCGGTTTGGCCATGGCGGAAACGATTAACCAATTGAAAATGGCCAGGGACAGACTCCTCCGGCGTTGAGAGGAAATAGTTGTCCGGCATGGCAGCCAAAAATGCTGAGACCTGCTCCGCTGTCCCAGTGGTCGAAAGCAACTGCACAAGCCGCTCTTTGGATCGCAGGACGCGCGCCTCTCGTCCTTCTTCAACAGATTCACCTGTTTCAAAACGTTCTAGCGTGCGCCGATACAACTCGTCGAGCAACCCTCCTTTCCAGGCGTTCCACACCTTCGGCCCCACCGATTTCATGTCGGCGAAGGTCAGGACGAACAATTTTTTGAGTAAGTCGGGGCCTCCAACGACGCTCGCAAAGTTTGCAATCACTGCATCATCGGACAGATCACGTCGTTGCGCGATGTGCGACATAAACAGGTGGTGTAAGACCAGTAGGCGCCACTCGCGGGCATCGTCTGGAGAAAGGCCCCAGCGCGCCGTCGCCGAGTCCACCATCTTGGCGCTGCGCTCGGAATTGTCGTGACCGTATCCTTTCCCCACGTCGTGGAAGAGCATGGCAAGAAACAAGATCTCTACTTTGTCAATGTCACGCATGACTTGTGTCAACAATGGCATTTCGGTTTTGTATTCACCATCGCGGAGACGTTCCATCTCCGCTACGCCATGGAGCGTTTGTTCATCCACGGTAAACACATGGTAGAGATCGCGTTGGGTGCGCCAGCGCAACCAGCCAAATTCCGGGAGCAGCCACTCAAGAACGCCGACTTCGTGCATCTCGCGCAGGGTAGGCGCAACTCGTTGCTTCCATTTGAGGATCGCAAAAAAGGCCTCGTGCATCTCCGGGGAGGTAGCTAAATTGGGTGGCGCATTGGCAATTGCGTCACGCAGCAATTGGCGCGTGTCTTCTCCTATACGCACGCCGTGCCGTTGGGCGTCGTGGAAAAGAGTTATAATGTTAAGCGGATCCTGCGCAAAGATGCCAGCCTTCGTGACAACAAGGGTGTCATCTACAATGCGTACGCCGTCGCGAATCGTGCGGCCGCGCGGCCTGCCGATGAAGCTGTAGAAGCGCGGAGTTTCGCGACAGCGCTCTAGCATGAAATAAGCAAAATCATGGATAACGGTGGCATGGCCATAGTAAGCCCGCATAAAGCTGGTCACATCGGGAAAGCCAAACGCCGGCGCCAGTTGATCTTGATACTCAAAAGTCAGCTGATCCTGTTCGGCCTGCGCGAGAATATGGAGTCCGTTCCTAACTCTCCAAACGAAGTCACGCGCTTCCCCGACTGCTTTCAACACCGAGGAGGATACTACGCCTTTGGCGATCAACTCTGGCAATTCCTGCACTTTGTATTTGACTTTCGCCAGCCAATTGGCAGTGTGGAGGTCGCGTAGCCCGCCCAATCCTTCTCTGGGATACGGTTCCAACATATAGATCGCGCCGCCATATTTCAGATGGCGCTCTTGGCTCTCGCGCGCTTTATCTTGAAAGAACCGATCGGCATGCTTGCTCACAATCTCCCGTTCCATCGCAGAGACAAACTCCCGCTTGAGCGTTTCGTCTCCGCAAAGATAGCGGTTATCAAGTAAAGCAGTTTTTACGGTGAGATCCTGATTGGCCAGCCGCACGCACATGGGAACATTCCGCACCGCCTGACCGACGGTAAAGCCCGCATCCATGAGACTATAGTAGATAGTCTCGCACACCGTTTCGACATACGGCGTCACTTTCCAGGGGTGGAGAAACAACAGGTCAATATCAGAGTAGAGATTCAGCTCGCCTCGGCCATAGCCGCCCAGCGCAAAAACTGCACAGCGTTGCTTAAGCTGTGTGTAGCGGCGCACATAGAGACGGGTAGCCGCGTCAAAAAGGTAGCTCACCAGATGATCAATCTGTCGCGTATAGAGGTCAACGACCGTCGTGCCATTCGCCCCAGCGGCATGGAGCTTCGCCATCTCTTCACGCACGCGAGCGTGGTACGCTTTGCTAATGTCTCGGAGATTCAGGCGAGGATCAGCGGCAACCTCGAGGTCGGCAGAAGGAAGCGGCGGCAACTCAACAAACGGGATCGGCGTAGTTCCGTTCGCGCCAGTCATTATCTCGCTCATAGAGTTTTCCCCTTCTGTTCCGTGCGCAAGAAGCGTGTAACGCCAAGGAATAACCCTTCCGCCAACGCTTCTTGATACTGAGGCGCGGAGAGATATTTTCCCTCAACGTGATGAGAGAGAAAGGCTGTCTCAACCAGGACGCACGGCATGTGCGCGCCAACTAATACGTAAAAGGGTCCCTTCTTCACACCAAGATTCCGTACTGCTGGATACTGCTCTTTTGCTCTTGTTACTAGCGCCTCTTGTAACTGACTGGCAAGGGCGATGGATTCTTCTTCTTTACCGCTTTGAATCAAGTCGCTTAACAAATAGGATAAGCCCTCATAGGGAGGATTGCCGCCCCCCGGACGGACCCCATTTTCGAGCGACGCCAGTCGAATGGTCGCGCGGTCATTCGTGTTGTTCAGATAATACGTTTCTACTCCTTGCAGATCAGGGTTTTCACTCGCGTTGGCGTGAATGGAAATAAAGAGGTCCGCCTTTGCAGCGTTTGCGCGGGCAATGCGCTCTTCTAATGGAATAAACACGTCGCTCGTGCGCGTATAGATCACTTGGACTGGGAGCCGCCCTGACAGTTTACGACCGAGACGTTGACTAATCGCTAGCACGACATCTTTCTCTGCAACACCCCTTTCCCCAATCGCTCCCGGGTCTTTCCCGCCGTGACCAGGGTCAAGCATAATAATAACTGGTTGCTCTTGTTGCGGCTTTGCCAGGATAGGGCGCGCCGTCAGCAGCGGCGGCTTGCCGCGTTCGCGCGCCTCTCCACGCGCGTCGATAATCAGACGATAGGGGGAATAGAGAGAAAAGATTTTATAGTCGTCAATTCTTTCGATATCGATTACGACTCGCGTTGTCGTAGGGGAGAACTGTCCTGTTCGCACCTGTTTGAGAATGCCGTCTTGAATGGTCAAGACTGCCGAAGCATCGGGTCCTTTGCGTGCAGGAGCAAAGTCGATAACCAGCCGCGTGGGCCGACTATTCTTGGGATCGGCGCGCGCCACAAAAAGGTTGTGGGGTATTTCATCAGAGAGAGTGATGATAACCCTGGTGTAATCCGCGGCGGAGACGTGAGAGACGCGCTGCACGATAGCGCGCCGCCCAGATTCAGCGCAATTCCCTCTGTTCAAGGGGAAAAAGAGACTACTGAGGATACACAGGGTAAAAAAAAGGGAAGGGAAGAGAGAGAAAGAAAGACTCTGTTGTTGAGAAACTCTTCGCTCTTCACTCATAGATGTGTATTGTAATCAGATCGGCGCAAGGAACAACTCTCAATAAGAGTTATTCCTTGCCGGGGTCGAACTCAAGTTCCGAATTCCCACGAGGATAAGTATTGTTTTTGTTCAGGCGTCAGGCGATCGAATTTGATGCCCATACTCGCAAGTTTGAGCGTTGACACCTGCTCTTCAACTTCTTTAGGAACCAGGTGCACGGCATGACCAAGCTTTCCGCTGTTCTGCACGGCCCAACTCGCTGTCAACGCTTGGGTGGCAAAGCTCATATCCATCACTGCCGCTGGATGCCCTTCGGCCGCAGCGAGGTTCACTAGTCTGCCTTCGCCTATCAAGTTCAAACACCGACCGTTGGGTAAATAATAGGCATCCACGTTGGGACGGATCTCTTTTTCACATTTTTTCGCAAAAATAGTTCGAGCTTTTACATCAATT
>CAZUFQ010000321.1:0-7482 GCA_964618735.1 uncultured Enterobacteriaceae bacterium | reverse complement strand
ATACATCCTGGACCGTACATGGTGAACTTGACATTCGTCAGCTCCGGCATGTTCTGCAAAATCCACTCCGCGCTCAGCTTGGCGATTCCGTCCAAGGGATCGCTCGTGGGATTGAAGGCGTTGACGACGTCCAGGGGGACGGGGCTACCCTTCGGCCAGTACGCTCCCGTAGTGGTCTCAGGGACGATGACCAATCCGTCGACCTGGTCGGGCGCGACCCCCGCATCCGCGATCGCGCGCCTGAGCGCCAGGAGGCTCCACGCACCCACAGAGGTCTCGGGTTTGCCGTCCCAGCGCCGCGCAGTCGGAGAGTGCCCGACCCCGACGGCCGCTACCTTCCCTTTGTGTTCCCATAACCCCAATCCCTCTGTGGTTCTATACATAGAAGCTGGAGGATGCTGGGTGGTCATTGTTCACTCCTTTCTCCGAGCCTTTAGCGTACCTAGAAAAATATAGCTTTAGCCTACTACCCGCCACTCGGGAACCTTTTGGCCGTTGGCGGTCGCCTCGAACACAACCTCTACACTGGCTCCCACTGGGACCTCGTCCACCGGAGTTCCGGGGAGGTGGGAGTACATCTGGATTCCTGGGTCCTCGTCCAACATAATCACCGCGACGTTGAACGGTTGATCCCCCTGAAGCAGCTTGACCGGGCAGTCGTACACCACTCCGTAGTTGTAGATCTTGCCCCGCCCACTGACCTCCTTCCATTCCAAGGTGTCCCCTGACCTACAGTGACCACATGTTGGGGCGGGCGGATGCTGGAGCCGGTTGCAGGCTTGACAGTTCTGGATGACAAGCCGCTCCTCATTGGCGGCGTTCCAAAAGGGCTTCGTCAACTCATCGGGTATCACACCCTGTTTTGCCATATCTCCCCTCCATCGTTGGTAGTCTTCTGAACGGAATTGTAAGTGCGGAGCCTTACTTGGTCACCAATATCCACATTGCTGGAAGATGTCAAAAGGTCTAGAACAAGGCCTTCGGGAAAGCGCGGGAGATTGTTCGGTGCTCGGCTAGTAAACTCTTCTCGCCCCGAGTAGCCCTGTTCAGAGAAGCACTTCCGCCAGTAGGAGAAAGTCATTCTGCTTACCTGAGCCTTGCGACAAGCTCTACTCCCTTTACCCGTCTACTCCCAGGTCTCGAATAACAACGTGCGCTGTTGGGCAATGGTAAAGGGGAAATATATTTGTTGTTCACTCCTCCCTCCATCATGACCGATTGAATATTGGCTCGAAATGAAGGTTGACCAATACCGCAATGTCTCTGTCCTGAAGCCATGCGAGACCTACCATTTTAAGGTGACCGTCGTCAAGGTTCGCATCGGGACTGCCTGCTAAGTAAAGTAACGGTTTTCGTCATTTGTACGCTTTCGGCCAAAAGCTCCTGCGATCAGTTTGCCCTGAACTCTGCCACTATCGATAAAGAAGGAACTGCACTCCAGGACAGTGATAGTGCTCACGCCGTGCTCAGAGGCGAGGTCCCAAAACGTAGCTTTACACATTCGTCCTCAACCGCCATGAGGGTCGCGTCCCTTGCAGTAAGAAGTTGGGAACCGCCCTCACACGCTCGCCGTACCGCCCTCAGCATCATGAGCCGAATCAACCCGCTAAATGGCTTTCTCATTACCCAAGAGACACGAAACTTCCACCTACTCATGGTATCCCCACAGACCATGCGGTTCTCCGTGGACAAGAGCGCCCGCTCAGGACTGAATTCCTGCACCAGAAAGTTCATCACCGCTCGTGCAAAGCCATGAGGTACTGAACCTTGGAAATGTGCCTGATTAAAGGGGAGAATGTTACCCATGGGTCGCCAGAAGCGCCCTGCGACCCAAGTACGATCTCACGCCCGGGATCGGCAGCGAGTTGCCCGAAGCCCGCTTCCAGCAACGCACAGAGAGTCATCTTCTGTGGCGGGTGTCGCTGCTGTTCTGGATGGATGGTCCTCCTCTGCGCTGCGCTGCGCGCATACTACTGCAGATGGGTGACCCTGATGGCTTGTGACAAGCCGCCATGCCGACAGCTCCATTGTTCCGGTATTGATCGCTTACGGCATCTCTTTACCCCTTGACGCAGGGAAGACAATAGAAAACTTGATCGACGCATGAGCTTCTCGGTGAAACGATCCCCAACATGCGGGGATCACCCTATAAGGATATCCTTGCTGTCGCGAGCGACCCACGCTTGCAAAACATTCTTCAATGTCTCTACCAGGTAGGCTCTGGTGCAAAGTTCACAGACGCGGCCGAGAAACCTTTGACCTCGGCTTCGTCTTGTGTCTGACAGGGATGGCATTCGGAACAGGGACATCCTTGGCGCAACGAGGTCCAGGAGAAGCGGCTGGAATGTCCGTCGGGCCAAACCACGACCAACCCTTTCTGATCCCAGACCACAATGCCCTCTCGTTTGGTATCCTGTTTGGCGGCAAAGCTCGGCACTCGTGCATGCGTGCTCATACAGTGAATCCTCCTTGCTGAGTATGTTTAATCGCAAGCATTATGCCGAAGGTATCCCGCTGGAAATCCATCGCTCTCGTAGAGGGCAAGCGGAGAGGGAAGCGCAAATTGACAAAAAAATGTGCGCTCTCTGTGCTCGTCTCATGTAGATGAAAAGAATCCTCTCAGGTGAATTTTCTCCTGTAATTCTACCATCTTGAGCCGTGCTCCCTTCCGAAATAAAGGTTCTTGTGAGGGAGAGGAGCGCGGTCAGTGGTGAGGAGTAAAGGAAACGAGAGTATCAGTGCGAGAAGCGGGAAGCGGCGAAGTCCTCTGTTTTCCAGGCAATAATGGCTTCGCGGAGTTTATCGTGAGCTTGTTGAAGGGCTTGCACTGTCGCTTCAGCTCATACCAGGAGTGGGGGTTTTGTCCTACCGTCTTAAGGGACTTTCCTCTCTTCCCCTTGCCAGGAACAGCGGAAACAGGGATACAGCTTTTACAGGAAATGTTGCTTTTTTCTTTTCTCTTCGTGGGCAATGCACAAAAAGCTCAGTAGACTCATCAAGCAGAGAAGAGGAACACCTCTCATGGATCAATGTCTTCTTATCCTCCATATGCTTTCTCGTGTTCACTTGTTCCTCTCCTTTTTTCCAAGGCGGTAATACACATCTATCCACGGCGCCAACGTGCAGGGTGACCCAGCACAGCAACGTTCCACTCGGCAAACAAGACGAAGGAGCGCTTTCAAGAGGTATTCTTCGCCCCACGCCCAGGGCTTGGTCTGCCTATCCGCGAGCCGAGGCAGCGTATCAGGATAGAGCGCAATCCGGGTAAAGGGATGGCGCTCTATCAAGCGATCCAGCGTCGCCGGTGTATTACCGTAGAGATACGGGAAGCCCCACAGATTGTTCCACGCTAAAGCTCGCTTTATCCACTCTGCTCCGAGAGGGGGAAGCTGGCGCCCCCGTATGCCCACGCATAATGCTTCCCGGAGCCGCCTTCTTATCAGAAGGAATTCCTTCAGCTTCTTTTCGTACTTTCCCTCGGGAAGATGCCGGGATTTTTTCTATCTCCTTTTGGGCTGCTTGGTGTACAGTGGTTAAGCAGACAGCATCGACGGAAAACAAGGAAAGGCGCCCGTATGCAAGGAGTTCGCGTGCTGGTCGTCGCCACCCACTCGACCGTCCTGAATGCGGCAACACAGGTGCTAAGCCGGGAGAAGTGGGTGAAGGAGGTCAGGGAAGCGCAGCTAGGAGCAGAGGCTCTGGAGCAGGTGCAAACGTGGCGGCCCGACCTCGTGCTCATAGACCTCCGGTTGCCGGACTTGAGGGGAATAGACCTGGCGCGCCAGCTGAAGATGCTGCCCTCCGCGTCCCGTGTCGTGTTGATGACCGTGGGCGGCGTAGGGATCTATCGAGACCTCCTCTCGGTGCTCGGAGCGGATGGAGTAATCGACAAGCGCCATATGGTCCAAAAAATCAAGACGTTTCTTGCTGCGTTACCGGCCACAGACAAAGCAGAATAAGAAGTGTCGTTGGGGAAATCCTGGGATAAGGGTAGCCCATGCAGAAGAGGCCCCGTAGGGAGCCTTTCGTGAGGGTGCACCCATGAAGAATCGTTGCTGTCGTTCGTTCATCGGGAGAACGAAGAGCTTCTGCAATCATCCCAGGCCTCAATACCTGCGAACCGCAACTTTCCGTCACCTGTCCGAAGTGTGGCGTTTTTCTTTTTGTGGGAGACTTTGCGTAGTCTTTCGCTCTAGGGAGTAAAAGTATGCGATCCGCGTTCATGGGAAAGCAAGGGAGGGGTCGCGCCGCTGAACAGCCCCTCCCAGGTCACCGCCCCAAGAGGCAGCGCAGGGCGGGCTGGCGCACGACCGTCCAGGCGATGGCCTTCCACTTCAAATGGGCCACCAAAGGTCGCTGGGGCCCGATCCTCGGCTGGAGCGTGGTGGTGAGTGGCGGCGTCCTGTTCTTGCGGGTTGTTCATATGACGAGTGGGGGCCAGGGTTAGAAGTGCAGAACTCACGCACTCACGACTTGTGCTCCAGGCGCATCCAGGCTGATAGCTCCTCTACCGGGCGCACGCCGGCATACGAACTGTAGAGCACGTCCTCTCAATAAGGGGGCAGTCGCTAGGAGAGACGAAGGGGAGGGGGCGCCTGTGCGCTAAGGCAAGACGCCTCTATCAACAAACGATACCTGCTGTTGAGAGAAGGCCGCCTACAGGAAAGCTCGTTCCGCTGCGCACCCGCCGCAGGCATTGTTGCTGGAACAGCTTGTTACCTGAGTGAGAGGAAAAGGGACAGACACCATTATTTGACAGAACTGACAATTGTATTGTCAGTTCTGTCATCTTTACCCCAGCCGCCACAGAAAAACTCTGCATATTCGCGGCAGTGCTTTTGGCGCCGCGCGTGCTAACCCAGACTGATATCGGGGTGGAAGAGAACGTGCGCCACGGCTCACCTTAGCCGCAGTGAGCTCACGCTCACTCTCACAATGCTAGAGACCGGGAACACACGAGGCGCATCTTCTATTATGCATCGCACCCACCGTAGCGGCCACACGAGGAGAAGGGGCCAGGGAGCCCGTGCACCGCCGCTCACAGGGATAGGTCCCTTTGGGAGGATAGCATCCAAAGTACCACACGTAACCCTCCCTTTCACAAGGAAGGAAAAGCACTGACATGACTAGTAAGCCGTATCAACTCCTCATGCTCATTACCCTGTGCTCTGCCCTCTTCCCCTCATTCGCAGCAGCCCAGACTAATCCGCGTATTATGTTGGAAAAGAGCGCCTCGTATAGCTTGGACAACAAAGTGCGGGCGTTCAAAGTTCCCGTGACTGATAGCAATGGCGTGATCAAATACTACGACATCACTGTCACGCTTGGGGTCAGCACCACGGGCATTGTGAACTCGACGGCCGCCGTAACCGCTACCGCCTCGCCCTCCGTCACCACCGGCGTGATCGTGCCCGGCACGTATAAGGCGAGCGACGGCACCACCTGCACGGTGAACAATATCACGTTGCAAAACGGGCGCATCGAGAGCTTTTTCTCGTGTCTCGATAATGGCAACGGCGCGGCCCATCAGCTTGCCGTCGTCACGGGCTCGGTCTCGACAGGGCATCCCTTTTTGGATGCGCTGGTGGCGGCTGGCATCGACGTGCGGCCGGGGGTGACAGCCTACACCTGGGGGCTGACGACCAATGGGACTTTTAGTGTGGGCACGTGTGGCAATTTTGGCCAGGACTGGCCGGTGGGGGCGCAGACGGATGGCAGCCATCTGACCCTCTCGATCTTCAACTACTATAAGCCGGGCGCATTCCGGTGTAGTGCGACCTTCACCAAACAGCCCTAAGCCACGCTGAGGCGCTCTACAACCGGGAGAGCGCCTCGCAAGCCCTCCCTCCCGATCGCGCTGCCGCATTGCGCCACCTGGACGAGGGGACTCGGTCTCGCTTGAGAGACCGATACTCGGCAGTAGGAACTTCTTTTGGCGGCGCCTTCAAATAAGCTGCCCACTATTCTTCGTACCCTTTGGCGGCGGCGCGCCCCTAGGGGTCCAGTGGAAGTTTTATCTTCAATTTCATCGGATAGCTTTACCGCAAATGATGCTTCCTGAGAAGGCGGTAGAAAGTTTTACGATCGATCGCAGCTGCCTCAGCGGCCCGACACGCCACGGGACACCACGTTGCCATATCTTCCGGCAGAGCCTTATCCCTTCACGTCGCCATATACGGCGGAAGAGATGGGAATCCGCTCGATGGAGTTTCCTCACATTCCTCGTTGGCGGGCGATGGTTCGCCCAACAATGTAGCCGTCAAGGATCTGAAGCTGATGGGAGATCAGTATTCCTATTACACGTCGGAGGGTGGGGTGCTCTGCTACGTTGTAGAAGCCAGGGCGAAGTCTGAGTGGTTGTCCGATTACTATGCGCCCCGGCTTTTGTACTGGCTCGATCAGTACTATTTTTCCCCCTCACGCACCGAACAACACGGGCCTGATGGCGTATTGAAGTAGGGGAATTGTGATGGAAACGTAGGGAAAATCTCTCACCCGAAGAGCGCATTACTCGCTGTAGATCCCACATCTGCTTGATTTCTTAGCATGTTTTACGATTTCCTCTGCTTTGTATGATGGCATGCTTATTGCGAAGTGTTTGTTCCTTCATTTCTGTAGATGATATCAATAGCGAAGGAGATTGAGCCCCAATGAATCTGGATCAGAGAGAACTTCACGACAGCCAGTCAGAAAGAGGCAGCAGGTCAGTGCTAAGGAACAGACGGTTTCTCACCTGCCCTGCATGTGGCTGGGTGCATTATGCAATGACGACTGCAGAAAAAGTAGCTAGCGCTGCGGCGATTGAGCGGTATCACCTCAGCGAGATGGAGCAGCAGGTCTACGAGTCCACTTGGCGACAATGTCTACAATGTGAAGCGCCAGCGTGCGAGTTTCGCGCGGCCAGTGCAGAAGACCTTGCCCGGGCTGCCGGGCATTTGGTGACGCCCGTCCTCGTAGGGGCAGAGGTGGGAACGCAGTAAGGATGGCCTGTTAGAGAGGAAAGGTGAAGACATAATTACACCGCTCTATGCTGAATTGGAAAAGCTAACATTCGATATAACAAAATGCGATATTATTCTTCGCTGTCAGATCAGCTTGAGCTGTTTAGCTGGAGCCTCGGATTCTCGGACAAGTCCACTGCGTCCTTTTCCTCATTTGGAATTCTATCGTCAGATCCTCAACGAGGGGAGTGGTAGTAAGTAATACTCTCGAGCAGTGGCATTGGCATAAGGGACAAGGGGGTTGGCTATTTCGCACCCTCAAACAGATCGCGGCGCTGTTGCATCGCAGTGAAAAAACCATAGAGGCCCATCGCATTCGCTTGATGAATCAACTGGACATTCACGACGTGGCGGGCCTCGTCCGCTACGCCATTCGCACCGGCCTAGTCTCATCGGAGAAATAAGCAGACAGTTCTTCTCCTTTCGCCCTTAGGGGTTTTCCCTACCTCGCCAGCAGGGGTTTCCCTGCCCTCACTTTACT
>CAZUFQ010000320.1:0-7497 GCA_964618735.1 uncultured Enterobacteriaceae bacterium | reverse complement strand
TGCAAGCAAAGCAGGTGGAGTTCGTCGCGCCCCTGCAGAAGCTGGATGGTCCACGGGGCGCTAAGATCGGCGTCGTATGTTTTAAAGATCCAGACGGAACCATACTCGAGTTGATCAGTAGCGAGATCGAATCTATGGCAATGGTGAAGGAATAACGATTCCACGTCTGTTCCTTCTCTAGGACTTAGAGACTTGCAGGCGGAACACATTTGAAAGGAGGAATGTCCCGATGGCTGAACGTCAGTTGCCGCAACCGTTTCACGATCTCGAACCGCACCTTACGTGGTCCTTACCCACGGAACGCGAGCGCAGCGCCAAACGTCAGGCGAGTACGTTGGCCGAGATCACCACATTTTATCTCGCCATGATGCCGAGGATGGAAGAGATACTGTCCTGTTTGGCGCAGTTTCCACCAGAGAATATTCCAAACGACGTGCAGAGGCTATTCTTTCTCACCCTCTCATTGGCCGAGATTGCTCCCGCCGTTGAGAACTTTGGCCAGCCGAGCGTCGTTGATGGATATGATGTCGCCAGGTTTATTCCGGTCCATGACTAAACAGTAAAATATAGCTAAAGGAGGGAAACCCATGGCTGCTGTCGCAAAGGCTCCACCTCACAACAAGTGGCATGAGCGCTACCCGGAGCTAGGAACGGGACCGATCTCCATCGAGCCGTACATTTCGCGGGAGTATTTTGAAAAAGAGCGCGAGCGGATTTTCCGCAAAGTATGGCTCAACGTTGGCCGGGTGGAACAGATTCTCCAGCCCGGCGATTATTTTGTCAAAGACCTCACGATCTGTAATACTTCGCTTCTCGTCGTTCGCGGCAAAGATAGCGTCATTCGCGCCTTTCATAACATGTGTTCGCACCGGGGCAATCAGCTCGTTTGGAACGCCAAAGGGACCTGTCAGGTGTTCACATGCAAATTCCACGGCTGGGCGTATGGGCTGGATGGCTCGCTTCGACACATTACTGATGAGCAGAATTTCTTCGGCCTCAAGAAAGAAACCCTTGGGATGACTCCAGTCGCGGTCGACACTTGGGAGGGGTTCATCTTTATCAATGTGGACCCGGCGCCTAAGCAGACGTTGCAGGAATACCTGGGAGAAGAACTGCGAGAAAGCATCAAGGGGTATCCCTTTGGGGGGATCTCAACCAACTGCTTTTCGTGGCGCACGGACGTGAACGCCAACTGGAAAGTCGCCAAAGACGCATTCCAGGAGGTGTACCACATTTCCACTCTACATCATAAAACGATTGGCAGTGTGTACGCGAATAAAGCAAATCCCTATGCGAATGCGCTCGACTTTACACTCTTTCCCCCGCACGGTCGGATTTCGCTCTCGGCGAATCCTCACCGGCAGCCCACACCGGTTGAGTCATTGGCGCAGCGCTTCGGCTCTATGGTGCTGCAACAGAACAACCTCTCTTCGGAGGAGCTGCCGCAAGGAGTGAATCCGACGCGTTACCCGCATTGGTCGTTTGACGGTATCGCCCTGTTTCCTAACTGTCTCATTTACATGTCGAAGGGAACGTATCTCACGCACATTTTTTGGCCGTTGGCGGAAAACCGGACGCAGTGGGAGATCCGGACCTATTCGCCGAAGGCGCAAACACTGGCCGAGCGATTCAGCCAGGAATACGGCAAGGTCTCCTTTCGTGACACGTTACTGGAAGACGGCAGTACGCTGGAGAGAACCCAAGCCATGTTGGCGTCAGGAGCAAAGAAGGAGATCGTTCTACAAGATGAAGAACTGTTCATCCGCCAGCATCACAAAGTGACAGAAACATTCTTCAACGCGTAGCGTGGATGACATATAGAGAAAACACGCCAAGACCCGGAGGATCCTCACTGACACGTTCAGTTGGTGGGCTCGGTCGTGACCCGGCCCACTAAGGCGGTAAGCAACACAGTCACTATGTCACTATAAGCGCACTATAGCTAGAGTCACGAAGCTCACTCAGGTATAAAGCCTCCATGGGAGGAATTTATGAATAAAATCGTGCATAGAGCAATCCTGACGACAAGCGTGTTGCTGACATTGAATAGTGCGGCAATCTCGGCGGGACCGCCGAACAATGATGTCAGCGACGCCAGCGGCAACACCGCGGGCGGCACGAACGCCCTTATCAACAACAGTCCTAGTCCCACCACCGGCTACAACAACACAGCTTTTGGCCGCAACGCCCTCTTTAGGAATACGACAGGTACGGACAATACCGCCGCCGGGGCTTGGGCGCTTGCGAATAACACCACGGGTTTTGAGAATTCGGCCTGCGGCTTTGAGGCGCTTACTTTTAATACTACAGGTACAAACAACGCCGCCACTGGGAAAGATGCGCTATGGGGGAACACCACGGGCAGTTTTAACACGGCCGATGGGTCTTTCGCACTTTACAACAATACAACGGGCTCCAACAATACAGCAAGCGGTTTTGATGCGCTCTTCTACAATACCATTGGCAGTTACAATACTACTGATGGGTACTTTTCGCTTTTCAGTAACACCAATGGAATCTACAACACGGCAAGCGGCGTCTTCACACTCTTTAAAAACACCACCGGCTCCTACAACACTGCCCTTGGAAGCGGCGCACTAGAGAACACTACCACAGGCTTTAGCAACACGGCTGTCGGTTTTAACTCACTTGTGAATAGCATAGGCAACAACAATATTGCCCTCGGCCTCGGGGCTGGCTCTAATATGACGAACGGCGACAACAACATTTACCTGGGCAACTCGGGCGCTGCCACTGAATCCAACACCATGCGTCTCGGCAGCGTCCAAACGACAACCTTCATGGCAGGCGTCGCCGGAGTCCCAGTGAGCGGCAGCCAGGTGCTCATTACCAGCACAGGGAAGCTCGGCATCTTGGCCTCTTCCGCGCGCTACAAACACGACATCCGCGACATGGGGGGCAGCAGTCGGAAGTTGCGGCAATTGCGGCCCGTCACCTTTCGCTACAATCAGGATGCGCAAGGGGTGCAACAGTATGGCTTGATTGCTGAAGAAGTGGCCAAAGTGTATCCGGAGCTGGTGGTGCGCCGGGCGGATGGGACAGTGGAGACGGTGCAGTACCATGAGCTGGTCCCGATGTTGCTCAACGAGTACCAACACCAGCAGCAAGAGATTACGGCGCTGAAAGCGCAGAACAAGCAGTTACAGGCGGCGCTCCTACAGCAGAATGCGGCCTTGGCGGCGCGCGTAGAGCAGTTAGAAGCAGCGGCTCATAGGGCTACGATGGCTAGTCGCTAAGCCGCAGGAATAAAGAGACTTTGGCTTGATACAGAAGCGGTGCGGTGCGCTTGTCATATTCTTACTGCTTGCCGCCCCGCCTCGATTGGCTCGTATTCCCCCCGCGTCCTTTCTATTGGGCTTTTGTCCGGTCAATCCTCAAAGCCCAATAGAAAGGTGAACAAAATCATTACTGCTGCGCGGAAGCGTGTCCAGTGTTCCCTTCAGTGGGTGATTTCGACCATGGTCTGGAGCATACGAATAACCTGCGCACGGACCTCCTCTCGGTCATACTGCTCAAGTCCGGTAGCGGTAAGGAGGAACGGTTCGAACACCAACCAGCCCAACATCAACGCACAGAGCGTCCCAACTACTACCGGGACCTCGCAGGAAAGCGAGGGCCGGGGCTGGGCCGGAAGGAGGCGACGCTGTTGGCGCTCCACCTCGAGCAGCGTGATAAGGCGGCGTATGGTAGGAAAGTCGCGCTGAAGCGCACGCGGATTCTCACCATCAAGAAGCGCGCGGGCCAGCGCTCGCCAGTGGGTCTCATGCACCGCACTGGCCGCAAAGAGCTGCCCCAGACCAGCACGGACGTCAGTGATCTCCGCGGCGATGATCGCGATTTCCTGCACCGTCTGTTCAAGCACCGCCCGCAACACGTCGTGCTTTGTACGGAAATGCCGATGCACCAGGGCATGGTTGACGCCCGCCGCCGCCGCAATATCCCGCACCGAGACGGAAGCGGGGCCGCGGGTCGCGAACAGGGTCGTAGCTGCATCGAGCACCGCCGCCATGACCGCCTCGCGTCCTCGCGGTTGCTGTCGCTGCACTCCCTCCTCGCTTTTGCGCGACTTGCGTAGCCCATCAGGCCCTGACCTGCGCGTACGCCCCTGCATGGCGACTCGTCTGCTTTTAGGCTGTTATGTTTCCATAGCGCTTACTCTTCCCGCTTCCTTCCTGTCCTCCAACTCTTGACAGATCATAACCAATCGGTTACAGAACGCAAATGTATCCATTTGGTTACATAGATGCAACAAGGAGGGAAACTACAATGAAGCCATGCACGAGAACCGCCAGCGTGCTCCTAGCCATGCTGCTCGTCGCGACTCTGCCGGCTGCAGCGCAGGAGGTCCTACCCCAATCCCCTGAGCCGTTCAAGGGGAAGATCGGCCGGACCGTCAAGGATTCCACACCCGACTTTCCTAAGGAGGTCTCGGCTCCCTCGGGGGCGCCGAACATCTTGCTGATCCTGACCGATGACGTTGGTTTCGCCGCCAGCAGTCCGTTTGGCGGACCGATTGCAACGCCCACGTTCGATCGCCTGGCGGCGAATGGGTTGCGTTACACGCAGTTTCACACCACCGCGTTATGTTCGCCCACGCGGTCGGCGCTGATCACCGGCCGCAACCACCACAGCAACGCGTCCGGCGTGGTCATGGAGCTCGGCTCGGGCTATCCCGGCTATCATACGCTGATGCCGAAGAGCAGCGGCACTATCGCTGAGGTGTTGAAGCAGCATGGCTACAACACGTCCTGGTATGGCAAGAACCACAATGTCCCTGACTGGCACACCAGCCAGGCCGGTCCGTTTGATCTATGGCCCACGGGTCTCGGCTTCGAGTACTTTTACGGCTTCCTCGGCGGCGATTCGAACCAATGGCATACGGCGATCTATGAGAATACCCGGCCAATTGAAGCCGAAGAGCAACGCGGGGATCATCCGGCGCACTTTGACCAGCTCATGGCCGACCATGCCATCGCCTGGTTGCGTATGCAGCACGCGGTGGCGCCGAACAAACCATTTTTAGTCTACTATGCCCCAGGCACGAGCCACGCCCCACATCATGCACCTAAAGAGTGGATCGCCAAGTTTAAGGGTCAATTTGATCAGGGGTGGGACCAGTTGCGTGAGGAAACCTATGCTCGCCAAAAGCAGATGGGCATTATTCCGGCTGACGCCAAGCTGACGCCGCGACCGCAGGACATTCCGGCGTGGGACAGCCTGAGCCCCGATCAAAAGCGACTCTACTCGCGCATGATGGAGGTGTACGCCGGCGCGCTAGCACACTGTGACTATCAAATCGGCCGGGTGATTCAGACCATCGAGCAGATGGGCGAGTTGGACAACACGCTGATCATCTTTATCCAAGGCGACAACGGAGCCAGCGCTGAAGGCACCTTACAGGGCCTCTCGAACGAATTAGGCATCATCGCCAATGCCGTTCCCGAAAGTCCCGACTACTTACTATCTATCATAGACGAACTCGGCGGCCCCATGACCTACAACCACTACCCGGTCGGCTGGGCGCACGCGCTAGACACGCCGTTTCAGTGGACGAAGCAAATCGCCTCGCACTTCGGCGGCACGCGCAACGGCTTAGTGATCTCGTGGCCCAAGCGGATCAAGGATAAGGGCGGTATTCGCCCCCAGTTCCACCATGTGATTGACATTGTCCCAACGATTCTGGAAGCCACCGGCGTGCAGTTTCCCAAGATGCTCAACGGGGTAGAGCAGAAACCAATCGAAGGGGTGAGCATGGCGTACAGCTTCGCGAACGCCTCGACGCCGTCCCCACATCAAACGCAGTACTTCGAAATGCTAGGCAACCGCGCCATCTATCACGACGGCTGGGTGGCGGCCACGACACCGCTCCGCTTGCCGTGGGTATTCAGTACGAATACGGACCCGGACGCGTTCCAGTGGGAACTCTACCGCGTCTCGGAAGATTTTTCCGAGGCGGAAAATCTGGCGGCGCGGAACCCCACAAAACTTAAGGAACTCCAGGACGTCTTTGACCGCGAAGCGAAGAAGTACAATGTCTATCCACTTGACGCCTCATTGGCCAGTCGATTAGACCCGGCAAGCCGGCCCAGCCTCACCCGCGGGCGTGAGGTATTTACTTACTATCCAGGTATGGTCCGTATTCCCGAGGCCAGCGCGCCAAACGTCAGGAACAAGTCGTACAGTGTGACGGCTGAAGTCGAGATTCCTGAGAGTGGCGCAAGCGGGGTGCTCGTAACCCAAGGTGGGCGCTTCGGAGGCTGGGGCCTGCTGCTCCTAGATGGCAAGCCGACGTTTGTGCATGCGTTCTCGAACCAAGAGCAACATAAGTACCGGATCGCGGCGGATCAAAAATTGAGCCCCGGCAAACACGCTGTGCGTTTCGACTTTCAGTATGATGGCGGCGGCATTGGCAAAGGTGGAATCGGCACGTTGTTGGTAGATGGACAACAAGTAGCCCAAGGTCGCGTCGAGCGCACGATTCGTTTCAGGTTCTCGCTCGATGAAACCTTCGACGTAGGAGAGGACACCGGCACGCCAGTGATTGAAGACTACGCGGCGCAGATGCCGTTCAAATTCACCGGCGCGCTGACGAAGCTCACTGTTGACCTCGCGCCTCAGACATTGACCGCCAAAGACCAGAAGGAGATCGAGGAAGGCGCGAGAGCAGTGAAGACGGCGGAATAAGCTCTGCCTGCTAGAGAAAGTGACAACGAAGTTAATATGACACCCTTGCGCCGCTGGCTCACTTATAGTGCAGTTCTTATTGTTGTACTGATTGTCTCGATTGCTGTCTCCCGAAATCGAGGGCAGCGCCCCACACCAGAGGGAATGGTCTGGATTCCAGGCGGAACATTCTGGATGGGGTGCGAGGGGTGCGAAATGCCCGATGCTCTCCCGGTCCATCAAGTTGCGGTGGACGGCTTTTGGATGGACGCCGCGCCAATCACCAATGAACAGTTCGAGAAATTCGTGGAAGCCACGGGCTACGTAACCGTGGCCGAGCGTGCGCCCGACGCGAAGGATTTTCCCGATGCGCCGGCAGAAAATCTTGTGCCCGGCGCCGCCGTCTTTTCGCCGCCCGCTCATGACGTATCGCTGGACAATCATTATGAGTGGTGGAGCTACGTCAAAGGCGCGTGCTGGCGACAGCCTGAAGGTCCAGGCAGCAACCTGAACGGACGCGAGCAACACCCCGTGGTGCATATCGCGTGGGACGATGCGATGGCGTATGCGCAGTGGGCGGGCAAACGGCTACCAACGGAAGCGGAGTTCGAGCTCGCGGCTCGTGGCGGGCTCGACCGGAAACACTACAGCTGGGGGGATGAACTCACACCTGGCGGTAAATGGATGGCGAACATTTGGCAGGGGCGGTTCCCCAACCAGGACAGAGGCGAAGATGGCTATCGAGGGACCTCGCCAGTGCAGGCGTTTCCGGTGAACGGCTATGGTCTCTACGACATGACAGGAAACGTCAGG
>CAZUFQ010000319.1:0-7500 GCA_964618735.1 uncultured Enterobacteriaceae bacterium | reverse complement strand
GTGGCGAGTGCGGGTCCCCTCTTACTATCCGCGCCCAGCCTCCGGTTCAACGTCCAAGGTTCAACGTTCAAAGCGACCAATCCCCAGTCAACTATACCCCCAAGCATCTCGCCGAGCGCATTCTCGCCGAACGGGAAGCGATGGAAGCTCGCGGTGTTCCTGACGGCGAACGTAAAACCATCACCGCTTTGTTTGCCGACATCAAAGGCTCAACCTCCCTTATCGAAGACCTCGATCCTGAAGAGGCTCGAAATATCATCGATCCTGCTCTCAAGCTCATGATGGACGCCGTGCACCGTTATGAAGGCTACGTCGCTCAATCCATGGGAGACGGCATCTTTGCGCTGTTCGGGGCTCCGATTGCGCATGAGGACCACGCGCAACGCGCCTTGTACGCCGCACTCCTCATGCAGGAGGAGAGTCGCAAGCAAGCCGAGCAGTTGCGGTTGGAGAAAGGCGTCAATCTGCAAGTCCGCGTGGGTGTTAACACCGGGGAGGTCGTGGTTCGCTCGATCCGCAAGGATGATCTACACACGGACTACGTGCCCATTGGTCACTCGACCAACGTTGCGGCGCGCATGGAAAATTTAGCCACGCCGGGAGCGATCCTGGTTAGTGAACACACTCACAAACTGATAGACGGCTATTTTGAGTGCAAATCTCTGGGCGCGGCGCAGGTCAAAGGCGTTAGTGAACCCATCAAAATTTACGAAGTGTTGGGCGTTGGACCGCTACGCACCAAGTTACAGGTAGCGGCGCGACGCGGGCTGGCGCGGTTTGTCGGACGCCAGCGCGAGCTTGATTCTTTGCAGAAAGCCTTTGCACAGGCGCAAGAGGGACATGGACAAATCGCTAGTGTGATGGGTGAACCTGGGGTCGGCAAGTCGCGCTTGTTTCATGAGTTCAAGCTGTTGGTCCAGTCTAGCTGTCTGCTCCTGGAAACGTTTTCGGTGTCGCACGGCAAAGCCTATCCATACTTGCCGCTTATTGACCTGCTCAGGAACTATTTTCAACTTCATACCCAAGATGACGAACGCAAACGACGCGAGAAGATCACTGGCAAAGTGCTCACGCTCGATCGTAGCCTGGAAGATATTCTGCCGTATCTATTTTTCCTGTTGGGCATTGCCGAGCCAACCTCTTCACTCCAACAGATGGACTCGCAGATTCGCCGCAAACGCACGTTGGAAGCGATCAAGCGGTTGCTGATCCGTGAGAGCCTCAACCAACCGCTCGTGCTCATTTTCGAGGACTTGCATTGGCTGGACGCCGAAACACAAGCATTTCTGACCTTACTAAGTGAAAGTATCGCTAACGCTCGTATGTTGCTATTAGTGAATTATCGACCCGAGTACCAACACCAGTGGGGCAGCAAAACCTACTACACGCAATTGCGCCTTGATCCGCTGGGGCGAGCCGAAGCCGAAGAAATGTTAACCGCATTATTGGATGAAAAATTTCTCCCTCGCCCCTTGGGGGAGAGGGCCGGGGTGAGGGGTTTGGACGATCGCCAGCCCTTGAAAAAATTCATCCAATTCATCTTGGACAAAACCGAAGGCAACCCGTTCTTCATGGAAGAGATTGTGCAAGAGTTAGTGGAACAAGGGGCGTTTAATAGTGACCTCGGAGGGGCACGGCATGTCGTGCCCCTACCGACGGACATCCATATTCCCTCCACTGTTCAAGCCGTCCTCGCCTCACGCATTGACCGTCTACCACCACAAGAAAAGGACCTGCTACAAACACTAGCAGTGATCGGCAAGGAATTCTCGCTCGGTCTACTCAAGCAGGTTGTGGATCAATCTGAAGACACACTACAGCAGCGCCCCTTCCGTCTACGTGCCGCTGAATTCATCTACGAACATCCCGAGTTTCCCGAACCTGACTACGTTTTTAAGCATGCGCTCACACAAGAAGTGGCCTACAACTCCATGCTGGTCGAGCGACGCAAAGTGCTGCACGAGCGAGCGGCGCAGGCGATTGAAGTCCTGTTTCACAATCGTTTAGACGACCAGTATAGCGAACTCGCTTCGCACTACAGTCGCAGCGGCAACACCCAGAAGGCAGTGGACTATCTTCAGCTTGCCGGACAGCAGGCGGTTCACAGGTCGGCGCACACGGAAGCGATCAGTCATCTTACTGCCGCGCTGGAGTTGCTCATGACGCTGCCCGAAACCCCTAAGCTCGTCCAACAAGAACTCACAATGCAGGTCACCCTAGCTCCGCTATTGGCGGTCGTGAAAGGCTTTGCGGCCCCAGAAGTGGGAGCAGCCTACACTCGCGCTCGCGCGCTCTGCCAACAGGTCGGCGAGACCCCTCAGCTCTTTTTGGCGCTCTGGGATATGCGGAGTTTTTATATGATGCGAGCCGAATTGCAGAGCGCGCGAGAATTGGCTGAGCGACTTCTCTCCCTCGCACTGCGAGCGCAAGACTTGTCTCTCCTAGAGGCGCACTTTGGGCTGGGGTCAGTCCTGTATAATTCCGGAGAGTTGATCTCAGCGCGTGCCCACTTTGAGCAGGTCCTTGTCCTTTACGACCCCGGACAGCATCGCTCTGTAATTACTCGTACTGGAGGGAATATCAGTGTGACCAATCTCTCTGCTCTGGCTAATATCTTGTGGTTGCTCGGTTATCCAGACCAGGGGCTGCAGAGAAGCCATGAGGCACTGGTTCTTGCCCAGAAGCTATCGCATCCTTTTAGTTTGGCTTTTACTTTACTCTGGACGGCAGGGTTACATCAGTTCCGCTGGGAGGTGCGGACAGTCCAAGAGCAGGCCGAGGCAGTCTTGACTCTCTCGACCGAACACGGGTTTCCCTTCTTGTTAGCGTTGGGAACTCTTTATCGGGGCTGGGCGCTGGCCGCACAGGGGCAGGGAGAAGAAGGAAGCGCGCAGATGCGGCAGGGTTTGGTCGCCTACCGGGAGACGGGGGCAGAGCTGTGGCGGCCATATTTTCTTGCTCTGCTGGCCGAGGCATATGAGAAAGTGGGGCAGGCAGAGGAAGGGCTGACTGTGCTGGCTGAAGCGGTGGCTTTAGTGAGCCAAAATGGGGAGTATCTCTACGAAGCCGAGCTCCATCGTCTCAAAGGCGAACTAACGCTTCAGCATGAAAATCAAAAAGCAAAAGGCAAAGGGCAAAAGGCAAAAATAAAAACCGAGCCCCGATCCCTGACGCCTGATGCCTCAGATGAAGCCGAAGCGCGTTTCCACAAAGCATTGGAGATTTCTCGAAAGCAGCAAGCCAAATCATTGGAACTGCGCGCCACGATGAGTTTGGCCCGTCTATGGCGACGACAGGGCAAGCAAACCGAAGCGCGGAACATGTTGGCCGAGATTTACAATTGGTTCACCGAAGGCTTCGACACCAAAGACCTGCAAGAGGCAAAGGCGCTGTTGGGGGAATTGGAACAGCCAAAAAGACAAAGCAGGAGATGGAAAAAAGACTGATTCAACTTTATTACTGAGCGGACTTATGGCAAGATGCCGCTATGATAACCCCTCCTGAAGCCACGGCCTTTGAGCGAGGAGTTCGCCCCCTTTTGCAGCTAGTTCTGCGAGACAAAGCTGAGGTTGTATTGAACTTTCACCCTGATCCCGCGCTGCAGAGCCGCATTGAGGAATTGGCCATAAAGTCAACAGAAGGAGAACTCTCGAAAGACGAACGGGCGGAATATGAAGGCTATGTCCGTGCGAATAAATTCATCGCCATCTTGCAGCGGCAAGCCCGCCAGCTACTCGGGACGACGGCGTAGGTTCGGAAAAAATTGGAAGTGGGCTATGAGCGAACAACTCATGATAGAGGTCGAGACGAATCTCAAGAAAGCGCTCCTGCACTACTGTAAAACAACTAGCAAGAGTCTCGACTCTGTGGTAAGTCGCGCTTTACAAGAGTTTATAGCAAGGGCTCAGGACAAACGAGAGGAGACGTGGTTCGGGCTGCCGTCCGAAGATTATTTCTCTCTGCCGGAAGAAGAACGAGAAGCCTTATGGAATCGGGCGTCAGAAGAAGAGCTTGACAAACTACAGCTCACTGAAAGAGAGATCCGCTCTAATACGGTTGCTGCTCGACAAAGGTGAAAAATATCTTTGCACGAGTCAAGCGAGACCCACATGAGATAAGATCACATGCCATCTCGCCTGACCATCATTCGTACAGCGATAACTCGGGGACGATATATAACTACCGACCATGCCGACGCGGGAATGGAAACCGATGACTTGACTATTCTCGATGTAGAGTGTGCTGTTGCCCACGGTAAGATCAGAAAGAAAGAAACTGACGACCCGCGCGGCGCTCGTTGGGAAATTATTGGTTCAGCAGAAGATGGTCGTGATCTCAGCGTGGTTGTGCGTATGATGCAGCCGGATAGTGTCCTGGTCATTACCGTTTACGAAAGGCGATAAACAACATGTCTTCACTGCTTATACCGGATCGTTGCGAATATTGTGGCGGGAGCGACTTCGTTGAGAAAACCGTGGAGAAAATGCATAAACACAAAGGCCGCTATTATTTATTCCGTAATGTCCCGGTCGTCGTCTGTCGTTCGTGCGGTGAACGTTACTGGCCAGGTCCAGTGCTACGACAGATTACTTATCAGATTCAAGAAAGCCATAAAACAGAGGAAAATCTGACGGTCCCGGTTCTTCAATTGGCAGCCAGATAATTTCCGACTGTGGATTCCACGAGCAAAGATGCAGGAGACCCCATGAACCAATCTTACGACACTCTCGACTTGCGCCGCGACGGCGGGCTGTTATGGCTTATTCTTAATCGCCCTCAGGCGCTCAATGCACTGAGTCAACAACTTGTGAGTGAATTGCACGACGTGCTCAATATGCTCCACGACGATCAGAGCATTCGCGTCGTCATTCTACGCGGCGCGGGGCGCGCGTTCTGCGCCGGGCTCGACTTAAAAGAAACGAGCGCTGGCTCAAGCGCTGCTAGTGGACGTGAATCCGTTGCCCAGGGACTCCGAGACCAACGTCGCATCGCGGAGCTTGCCATCAAGATTCATCGCGCGCCACAACCGTTCATCGCCGCAGTGAACGGCGCGGCGGCGGGCGGCGGATTCGCTCTTGCCTTGGCAAGCGATGTGCGTATCGCGAGCGAAACCGCGCGGATGAACGCCGCTTTCATCCGGATTGGTCTGTCAGCCTGTGACGTCGGCGTGAGCTACTTTCTCCCACGAATTGTGGGTTCCTCTGTCGCCTCAGAATTATTATTGACCGGCGATTTCATCGATGCGCCGCGCGCGCTGGCGACCGGGCTCGTCTCTCGCGTGGTTCCGGAGGCCGAACTCGATCATGCCGCGGAAGAGATGGCCCGGAAAATCTTGCGGAACTCTCCTCTCGGCGTGCGCCTCACCAAAGAATGCTTGCGCTACTCCGTAGATGCGCCCACTCTGGAAGCCGCGATTGCTATGGAAGATCGCAATCAAATCCTCACGACCCGCACCAAAGACGTGCAAGAAGGTATTGCGGCATTCCTGGAGAAGCGCGAGCCGAAGTATGAAGACGCGTAAAAGAAGAAGGCGATTGCTCCACAAAAACAAATCTGTCATACAGAGCGCGTGAGTCTTTGGAACAAATTACGACAGGAGTTCATCCACGCTTTCGCATTAGCGCCGCTGCACGAACCGCTTTCGGCAGCAGAGTTCTCTTTGCTTGAGAAGATTACGGCGTCGATCCGCAGGCGCGGCCTATCGACGCCAGCCGTATTGTTTCTCGAATCACTCGGTCCGCTCAGTTTTCTTGGTAGTCAGGCGCTCTACGGGCTGAAACCGTTTCTCGATGTGGTGTGTGATCCAACTGAGCTTGATCGCCTTGCGGTTCTCCTCGAACGTCGAGACGTTATAGACTGGCTCATCTCCCTTCTGCAAGAACAGGCGCGCCCCCTCGTATGAGCCCTCAACACCTCCGCGTCATTCTTGCCACGGACTGTGGCAGTACTACGACCAAAGCGATTCTGATCCAGCAACTGGGGGACGAGTATCGCCAGACCCATCGGGGCGAAGCTCCGACGACCGTGGAAGCGCCGTTTGAAGACGTGACGCGCGGCGTGTTGAATGCGATTCAAGAAGTTGAAGAGTTATCTGGCAGAAAGATTCTCGACGGCGAACGCATCATTACCCCGGCGCAAGGCAACATTGGCGTGGATATTTACATTTCGACAAGCAGCGCAGGCGGCGGGCTCCAAATCATGGTCGCGGGCGTGGTGAAGTCCATGAGCGCCGAAAGTGCGCAGCGGTGCGCGCTAGGCGCTGGGGCGATTGTCATGGACACGCTCGCGTCCAACGATGGTCGTCCCAGCTATGAGAAGATTGAACGCATCCGTCACTTGAGACCGGATATGATCCTCCTGGCTGGCGGCACAGACGGCGGCACGATTCCGCATGTGGTGGAGATCGCAGAATACATCGCGGCAGCGGATCCGCGCCCGCGCCTCGGCAGCGGTTATCAATTACCTATCGTCTACGCTGGCAACAAAGACGCTCGTCCACAAGTGCAAACAATTCTCGGCGAGCAAACCGCCTTGGTCATGACCGATAATATTCGTCCGGTTCTGGAACAAGAAAACCTCATGCCCGCCCGTCACAAAATTCACGACTTGTTCCTCGAACATGTCATGGCCCAGGCCCCAGGCTACAAGAAACTGATCTCGTGGGCTGGAGCGCCCATTATTCCGACGCCAGCCGCAGTCGGCATGATTATCGAGACGGTCGCACGACGTGAGAATATCAATGTCATCGGTGTGGACATCGGCGGCGCCACGACTGATGTATTCTCCGTGTTTCAGGGAATTTTTAATCGCACCGTCAGCGCGAATTTAGGCATGAGCTACAGTGTGTCGAACGTCGTCGCCGAAGCCGGACTTGATAATATTCGCCGCTGGCTCCCGTTCGCGTTTGACGAGCAAGCGCTGCGCAATCAGATCAAAAACAAAATGGTCCGTCCCACCACGATCCCGCAGACGGTGAATGATCTCCAGGTTGAGCAAGCAATCGCCCGTGAGGCGTTGCGGCTCGCGCTCGATCAACATAAGCAACTTGCTGTCGGGCTCAAAGGCGTCCAGCAAGAGCGTTCGGTGTCGGACGCTTTTACCCAAACCGCGTCGGGTCAGAGTCTGATCGACATGTTCGCACTCGATTTAATTATCGGCAGCGGCGGCATTCTCTCGCATGCGCCGCGCCGCGCCCAGTCGATGCTGATGATGATTGACGCTTATGCGCCACTGGGCGCCACGCAGCTCGCTGTAGATAGCATTTTCATGATGCCGCACCTGGGCGTGCTCTCCACCGTGCACGAGCAGGCCGCCACGGAAGTGTTTATCAAAGATTGTCTGGTGCCCTTGGGAGCCTGTGTAGCGCCGCAAGGTGCGGGCAAACCAGACGCTCCGTGTTTCTCCTACCGCATGGTATTTCCAGACGAGCGCGTATTAGAAGGCGCGCTTGCCTGCGGAGATCTCCTGCTCATTCCTCTCGCAACGAACCAAGAAGCAGGG
>CAZUFQ010000318.1:0-7502 GCA_964618735.1 uncultured Enterobacteriaceae bacterium | reverse complement strand
GGATCCGAACGCATCCGTGGACGACGAGGACCCGAGTGGTGCTATGAACGAGATGCCTGCGGCCGGCGG
Source organism: uncultured Enterobacteriaceae bacterium (assembly GCA_964618735.1). GTDB lineage: Bacteria > Desulfobacterota > Binatia > Bin18 > Bin18 > SYOC01. The sequence goes on along the minus strand of CAZUFQ010000318.1, from coordinate 7,433 downwards.
TGGCGTAGGGCATGTTCGGGTGTCCTCATTGGGCGTATACGACAACGAGCCGGTGGCCTTAAAACTAAGCACCCCGCGAGTGGGATCCGTGAGTTTACGCGCGATCATGAAGTCATTCTCAGGATCGCTGTCGTTGCCAAGCACCCCAGGCGCAGGCACACTCAGCGTCTGATCGGCTCGAACCGTATAGCTGTTCGTCTGCGCCCGTGGTGCGTGATTGTCCGGACGTGGATCTCGGTTTACTTGAATGGTGAAATTCTGGGTCGCCGTTCCATTGCGAGAATCCCGAACTTCAACACTCACCTCTTGAGGACCGATCTGATTCACCACCGGCGTCCAGTCAATAACGCCCGTGCTGGCGTCGATCGTCATCCCCGCCGGAAAGGTTGTCAACTCATACGTTAACGTGTCCCCCGCGTCCGGGTCCGTCGCTGCCACTTCATAAGTGTACAGTTGCCCGACCGTCGCCACAGTCAGCGGCGTGGACGTAATGGTCGGGGGGGTATTCACCGGAGGACAAACGAGATCTTGGCCATCACAATCCTCATCCCCCCCATTCCCACACATCTCCGTTCCAGGCACTCCCGGCGTACAGCTCTGTAGCTGCCCATTGACGCAACTGTCCACTGTTCGCTGGCAAGCGCCTACTCCGCAGGTCTGTTGCCCGAAACCCTCATCCGTCACGCCATTGCAGTTGTCATCTCCCCCATTACAGCGCTCTTCTCCCGGCAGCACCTGCCCCACACACGCCCCATACCGCCCGTCCTCTTGGCATGTGCGGGTCCCTTCCGCACAGCGCCCTACTCCCTTTGTCTCTCGCGGCCCGTCATAACACGCCTGCTTTGCCCCCACCTCGCATTTAGCTGGCTCCGCCACTCCCTCATAGGCTCCAATGTCGAACGCCGGAATCCCATCCTTATCTCCGTCTCTCGGCCTCGCTCCTGGGCCCCGATAGTCTCCCTCTACGACCCCATCTGCAATTGGGATCCCCAGCGTCCGCGGATCTGCCCCCTGATCCACCGCTGGCGAAGCAACTGCTAAGGTAAAGTCATCGTCCGCCGTGTTCGCTACCTCATCAACTCCTACGATATGCGCATACACCTCCGCCAGGTTCCCACACGTCGGAGCGGCACGCACCCCCTCCCCCTCTTGCCCTGACGGCGTCAGATTCCCCACATCATCCTCATCTAAAACCCCTGGGGACAGCTCTCCGCGAAGATTCCCACACAACAGATTATGCACCAGCCGCACCTGCTCCGGCTCCCCTCCGTGCTTCACCCTCGCCCGCCGCACCCCATACCCCTGCTTGTGCGCGTGCGCATCCGCCCCATTCTGCGTGATTACGTTATTGACCAACACCACCACCGGCCCCCGCTTTACACTTACTCCATTACGCCCATTCCCATGTAGCACATTCTGCATGAGGTAGTGGGGCCCACCACTCGAATCCCGTCCCGGACATTCCCATAAATCAGATTATTCACCACCACCGTGTCCGGATTCCCCACCCCAATACGAATGCCTCCTCCACACCGACCGTGACCAGCGCCGTAGATCCGATTGCGTTCCAACACGATCTGTCGGTTCTGCTTCTTCCCTCCCCTCAATTGAATCGCGCGGCCCCTCGCTCCCGTCAAGGTCAAGCCGCGTAGCGTCACCTCCTGGGAGGCTTGCACCACCACAATCGTCCCTTTCCTGCACCCCGCATGGGAATTGGTCAGCCGCACGCTTCCTTCTGGAACGCTGGGATCTGCTTCCAGCACTAGCTGCGCTTTGCCTGTGATCCGCACGGCTTCGTCGTAAGCGCCAGCCTGCACTCGAATCGTATCGCCGGATTGAGCAACCGCCAATGCTTGAGTAATTTTCGGATAACAAGGCTGTTGTCCCAGACAGGTCGGATCCGTGGCATTAACGAAGTGCACCGTCCCCGGAGCCACGGTCTCCACTGCTTGCGCTGGGTCCGGAACCTTGGCCGCCACGTTCAGCCGCGGACAGGGAATATCGCCCACCACCAGGGTCACAATGAGGAACTGCGCTACCACACGGCACAGCGGTGAACGCTGCCAACGAGAAAATCCCACACCACCGCTTTGAACTTTTGCCGAACGAATCGCCATCGTTCCCCCCTCCCCAAGTGTCATCCTTGCCATCTCGGGAAAAACTTTCACAGTGAGGAGGTATTCCTTTCACATCCCTCGCCGGCTTGTCAACCAATCCAAAAGCCCTCGGCAGCGTTCCACCAAATGGATCGAAGATATAGCTAAATCCATAAATATGACGAGACTTTCCATGAGACAATCTAGATTTGCCCGTCAATGTGATATCGAATTTGTCCGGAGCAGGGACAGGAAAGCAGAAGCAGACCGACATTGCAGTCAATGAGGCCACTATGCCCATCAGAACACCCAGGCTGGGTGGGTCGTCGTATCAGCAGCCAGGGCCAAAGGAACCGAGACAATGAGATAATGAGATAAGGAAGGGGTACGTGCAAAAAATTTCCGAGCTTGTGTTTTCTCGTTCCTCTTTATCAGTTTCCTTTTTCCTCCACCGCACAAACGCAACGGCCCTGTCGGGAAACATCCCGACAGGGCCGAGGACAGAACGTAGTACGCGAGGAAACTGTTCCTCACGCGTATGAGCAAGCTCTTACATCATGCCGCCCATGCCGCCCATGCCGCCCATGCCGCCTGGAGGCATCGAAGGCATACCAGCGCCCTTTTCTTCCGGCTTTTCCGCCACGGTCGCCTCGGTGGTAAGCATCATACCAGCAACAGAAGCCGCGTTCTGCAGGGCCGTACGCACGACTTTAGTCGGATCGATAATGCCGGCCTTGATGAGGTCCTCGAACTCGCCGGTCGCCGCATTGAAACCGAACGCCGCTTTGTTGTTGCGTACACGGTCCAGTACGATAGAACCTTCTTCACCAGCATTGCTAGCGATCCAGCGGAGCGGTTCTTGGAGCGCTTTCTTGACAATACCGATTCCTACAGCCTCTTCTTCATTAGTCTCGAGCTTTGCAAGCGGGTTGGAGGCGCGAATCAACGCCACGCCGCCGCCAGGGACGATGCCTTCTTCCACAGCAGCGCGAGTCGCATGCAGAGCGTCTTCGACGCGGGCTTTCTTTTCTTTCATCTCGACTTCGGTGGCTGCGCCGACTTTTATCACGGCTACGCCGCCGATCATCTTAGCCAAGCGCTCTTGCAGTTTTTCACGATCATAATCGGAAGTGGTTTCATCGATCTGCGCACGCACTTGTTTGATGCGCCCTTCGATCGCGGCCTTTTTCCCGGCGCCGTCCACAATGGTCGTGTTGTCTTTATCAACAACGATACGCTTGGCGCGGCCAAGATCATTGAGAGTCAAGTTCTCAAGCTTTACACCTAATTCCTCAGCAATCACCTGCCCGCCAGTCAGAATAGCGATATCTTCGAGCATGGCCTTGCGGCGATCACCGAAGCCTGGAGCCTTCACCGCCACGCACTGCAAGGTGCCGCGAATTTTGTTGACCACAAGAGTTGCAAGAGCCTCGCCTTCGACGTCTTCAGCGATAATCAGCAGCGGACGACCGCTCTTCGCCACCTGCTCCAACACCGGGAGCAAGTCCTTCATGCCGGAAACCTTTTTTTCATGAATCAGGAGGTAGACGTCTTCGTAGACGCCTTCCATACGCTCAGGGTCAGTCACGAAATAAGGCGAGAGATAGCCGCGGTCAAACTGCATCCCTTCTACAACGTCGAGAGTCGTCTCCAAACCCTTGGCTTCTTCGACTGTGATAACTCCCTCTTTGCCGACTTTGTTCATAGCCTCGGCGATAATCTCACCAATGGTAGAGTCGTTGTTCGCGGAGATCGTTCCGACTTGTGCAATTTCCTTCTGATCACGGGTTGGCTTGGAGAGTCCCTTCAGATCAGCGATAACCGAAGCCACAGCCTTGTCGATCCCGCGTTTAATGCTCATGGGATCATGCCCAGCGGCCACCATTTTTACGCCTTCCGAATAGATGGCGCGGGCCAGGACGGTTGCAGTGGTAGTGCCATCGCCAGCGACATCGGAGGTCTTGCTGGCCACTTCTTTGACCATCTGTGCGCCCATATTTTCGAACTTGTCTTCCAGTTCGATCTCTTTCGCCACCGTGACGCCGTCTTTCGTCACAACCGGGGCGCCAAAGGATTTTTCGATCACCACGTTGCGGCCTTTGGGGCCGAGGGTCACTTTCACCGCATCGGCCAGAACGTTCACACCTCTGAGAATACGGTCCCGCGCATCTTGACCAAATTTCACTGTTTTTGCCGCCATTATGTGTCCTCCTTACATATCCTTACGCGGTTAACCCTCGATGACTCCGAGGATGTCGTCTTCTCGCATGATTAAATGCTCTTCACCGTCAACCTTAATTTCCTGGCCTGCATACTTGCCGAAGAGAACACGATCGCCAGTCTTCACATCGAGCGGAGTGACCTTACCGTCTTCATTTACTTTGCCTTTCCCAACTGCGATCACTTTTCCCTCTTGCGGTTTTTCCTTCGCGGTATCCGGAATGATAAGACCACCCTTGGTCTTTTCTTCTTCCGCTATCCGTTTGACAATAATCCGATCCTGTAGGGGTCGAATCTTCATGCCTCTCTCCTTTCTCCACAAAGACGTGTTTTTGCAAATTTTTTATAGTCAGGTAGTTGTCACAGATTTCTCCGTGACGAAGATGAGGGGAGATTAACCATTCTCACGCAACTGTCAAGGGAAGACCCTTAAATTTTTCGTTTCCGAGTCTCTTCCTCGAAGTAGCGTCGATAGAGAATATCCCACTCAGCACTGCCTTGCGGCACTTGGCGGGAAAGTGAAGCAATTTTCCGCCGCACGATCTCGTCAGTTTTATCATCACGCTGAAAGTACTCAGCTAGTATCCGTTTCGCCTCCATGAGTGCGGCGCGCTCACTCAGCACTTCTCCCTCAGCAGCGAGCACACGCAGGGCAATCCGTGCGAGCGCCGCGATACGGTTATCAGACAAACGACTCAACTGGCTCTTTCCATTTCAGCAAGACATGAAATTCAGGATGTTTCTTATAAGGGAAACCGTCGCTCTTCTGCTAGCCGTTGCTTGATGAGCTGGGTTACTTTATGCCGATCTACTCCCGGAGCCTTTTTAATATGTTCTTCCGCCAGGCGTGTGGCTTCCTTCTCTAATTCTTCTTCTTGGCGAAAGTTCTCGACGAAAGCGGCCAAGATTTTTCCTGCCGCCTCTTTCTTCTCCGTACGTAACCGGATAAAGCCCTTTTCACTGAGCTTCTCGACCAGCGCATCGGCGGCTTGCCGACAGAGCGATTCTGAGTACCGCATGCGCGCACACCATAGCGGGCAAGCTTCAAGGTTGGCAACCCCGGCTTGACAAGAAAAAAGAGGTCTGAGATGGGACTTTCGTGGCAGAACGGATCAAAAAGCGCGTAAACCTCCCGACTTCAACCGCCACCTTTCCCTCTGATTCGTGGGACCATATCTTAGCCGGATTAGAAGAAGGGCTTGTGGTGATCGATCAACATGAGCGTATCGCGTACGTGAACCAAACAGCTGAGCAACTCACCGGTCTCTCTCACACACAAGTCTATGGGAAGTTGTATACAGAACTTTTTTCCGCCAATCCCTGGGCGACAGCAATTGTTCAGCGGACAGTCGCTTCTGGCTACAGCCGCACCGCCGGAGAGGGAGAACTCCACGGACGAAATCTACGTTCTACTCCAGTTCGGTTGACCTGTTCGCCGATTTTTACCGGCGAAGGCGTGTACTCGGGCGTCATTCTTGCCCTCCATGATTTGAGCTATCAAAAGGAACTCGCAGAATCAGTCCAACGAGAAGATCGGCTTACTCAGCTTGGCGTGGTAGCTGCGGGCCTCGCACACGAGATTAAGAATCCCCTCGCTGGCATCCGCGGCGCCGCCCAGCTCTTGCAGGGGCGCGTCAAGAACGACCCATCGGCCGTGGAATACGCCAGTATTATGATTCGCGAGATTGACCGCCTGAGCGGCTTACTGGAACAGCTCCTGAACCTCACCTCTTCACCTCCCTTAGAAACCCGCCTCGTCAATGTGCACAAGATCCTCACGGAAGTCATCCTGTTGGAACGCGAAACTTTATCTCCCCACCAACGCATTCTGACGCAGTTCGATCCCAGTCTGCCAGATATCCACGCAGACGAAGCCCAGCTGGCCCAAGTATTTCGCAATCTGATTAAAAATGCGCTCCAGGCCATTGCCGGCCGTCGCGGCGGAGAATTGTCAATTACGAGCCGGATGGCCACCAATTTCCATATGTTGCGTTCAGAAGCACAGGAGCAACGTGGCATATCACGGCGGGGACGCTTTCTCGCGATCGACTTTACCGATAATGGCTCAGGCATTCCCCGGGAAGACTTGACTCGACTCTTCACCCCATTCTTCACCACAAAAACGAAAGGCATAGGATTGGGACTACCATTAAGTCAGAAAATTATCGCTCAGCATGGCGGCGCCATTCGCGTGGAAAGCGATCCTGGGCAATGCACGGTCTTCCACGTCTACCTTCCTGTCGCTACAAAATAAGACATGGCGTACGGTTCCATTCTCATTGCTGACGACGAAGAACTGCTCCGTCGTGTTTTGACTGATGCTCTCAGCGAAGAAGGTTATAGTGTTGAAACCGTTGATTCCGGGGCTCGGGCGTGGGCGTGTCTGAACCAAAAGTCATTTGACCTCGCGTTCTTCGACATCCGGATGCCAGACCCCAGCGGCCTCGAACTGCTGTTACGCGCGCGTGAAGCGCAGATTCCCACGCCCATTATCATCATGACCGGGCAAACGACTATGGCGAATGCAGTCGAAGCGATGAAACGCGGAGCATTTGACTATCTCACCAAACCGTTCGATCTTGACGAGGTAAAGTCCCTGGCCGCGAGAGCGCTAGAAGCGCAACGACTGATCACCGAGGCGCCAGTCACCCTCACCGTGCACGGTCAAAAAGAGCAAATCATGGGGCATAGCCCCGCCATGCAAGATCTCTATAAGACGATTGGGCGGGTTGTCAAAAGCGACGCCACGATTTTGATCCAAGGAGAGAGCGGCACTGGTAAAGAACTGATCGCGCGGGTGATCCATCAGTATTCAGTGCGCTGGCGCGCCCCTTTCCTTGGCGTCAACTGTTCGGCTATTCCTGCGGAACTGCTCGAAAACGAATTCTTTGGGCATGAACGGGGCGCATTCACGGGCGCCGTCGAACGCCGCTTAGGGAAGTTCGAACAAGCGGCCGGCGGCACCTTGTTCCTCGACGAAATTGGCGACATGCCGTTGGCGCTCCAGGCGAAACTCCTGCGCGTGCTGCAAGAGCGTGAGTTCACACGAATTGGCGGGCGCGAGCTGATCAAGACTGATGTCCGCATCATCGCCGCAACAAATCAAGATCTCGCTGC
>CAZUFQ010000317.1:0-7521 GCA_964618735.1 uncultured Enterobacteriaceae bacterium | reverse complement strand
AGCGAGAACCCAATAGCGGGATTGTTGCCTTATTAAAGGGGTAAGGCGTTTGGGAAGTGGGCAAACCGGGGTTCAACAAACCGTCAGAAGCATAATGGGGGAGATGGCCGGTATCGTCGACCACTAACAGTCGCCATCCCTCTGCCTGGATTGCTTGCTGATATGCTGAGTCGAAGTGATACCCATCAAGAACGACGAACGTAGGCGCTGAGCGCCATTGGTCTGCCGTCAGTCGCGCGAGAAGCGACAGCGTGGCGCATAAATCCGTCGGCGCAGGATGCGGCGCGTCCAGCGTCACCAGCTCAAAGCCCAGCTCTTGGATACGCTGACGCAGAGCCTGATTTTCACAATGACTGAGAAAGACAGCGGCGCCGCCTTGCGCGCGGCACGCATGCGCGAGGGCCAGGCAGCGCATCAGGTGCCCTGCCCCGGTCTGCAGACTGGCGTCGGCGCGGATCAGCAAATTCATCATTTATCGTACTCGAAAGACAGGTTGGATGACTGGGCCTTCCAGAAAGCGTTCGGGGTAGGGCTCGCTCAACCAGCTTGCCAAAGTTTTGAAAACGGCGGCATACGTCTCCAGCGTACGCTCGATTGCCCCGTTGTCATGTGCAGCGGTCAAGTTATGGGTCACCATCAGGAGAACGCCCCGTTTCACCGTCTCTTGCTGAAAGAGACTGCGCTCCAGCAAACTGTCGGTCCCATTGGCGTCACGGAACTTGAGTAACGACCAAGATGGATGGCCGATGCACTGAAAACGCTCGGCAAGACCAGCCTCTTGAGCTAAGGAATTAAAACCGTCCTGTAACCAACGTCCGTTTGCTTCCATGCGCGCCAACGCGTCGGTCTGTTCGAGGATATTCAACACTTTCAACGCCGCAGCTAATGACGCCGCTTCGCCGCCAAAAGTGAAGCTGAAGAAAATCTCTTCAAAAACACGCATCACCTCGGCGCGACCCACCACACAAGCGATCGGAAAACCGTTCCCCATCCCTTTGCCAAAACAAGCCAGGTCAGGAACGATGCCGTAACGCGCCTGCGCGCCGCCAAGACCAAAGCGAAACCCGGTGCAAATTTCATCGAAGATGAGCAGCGCTCCATGCTTTCGGGCTAACTTTTTGACGCCCTGTAAATATCCAGGGTGCGGCTCCACAAAGTTGACCGGCTCCATGATCACCGCAGCAAATTCTCCAGGATGCTCGCTCAAGAGTTTCTCCAAGGCTGCCAGATCATTATAGGGAAAAGGATGGGTCAGCTCTCGCACTGCTCCTGGCACTCCGGCGTTTCGGGTCGTGCTGCCGATGTACCAATCCTGCCACCCGTGGTACCCGCAACAGGCAATGCGGTCTCTTCGCGTAAAAGCGCGCGCCGCGCGTACGGCCCCAGCCGTGGCGTCGGAGCCATTCTTACCAAAGCGCACCATCTCGGCGCAGGGAATGAGTCGGGTCAGCCGCTCGGCCAGCTGCACTTCCAAAGGGTGAGGCAAAGAGAAACTATGTCCATCGGCGTACTGAGCGATAGCCGCCGCATTCACTTCCGGATGCGCGTACCCCAGAAGATTGGCCAAGAGTCCCTGAACGTAGTCGATGTATTCGTTGCCATCTACGTCCCACACGCGGCAGCCTTGCCCGCGTTGGAGAAAAAGGGGGGCTACGCCTTGTACATGTTGCGTGTAGCCTTTACTAAAAGTTTGAGCGCAACCAGGAATCACCCATTGTGCTCTTGCAAACCACACCCGAGAAAGCATGAGCGGCAGGGGCGACGCGGCTTTCGCTTCCGCTTCTTCATAGAGGGTATGGTAGTATCCGGCGTTGCGAATCGCCGTTCGGTTGATCTGGCGCAGCTCGGGAGTGCTGTCCACCACAGAGAGAACGTCGGCCAGACCGAATTCCAACTTCGCAGCAAAGATATCGTAGATGCGACGCACAAACTCGAGATCCGCGGGATCATCCACTGTCCATCTGTGCTCATGAGCGGGAATCGGTTGCTCATTTTCAACATTCGTTGTGTGGAAGAGCCCCGAGGTTCGCAAGTATGGCGTCACATGCTCCCGGTGGGCTAAGCTGGTCGCCTCATGCCAGGCGCGCTCCAAGGCGGCGAAAGAAAATACCTCCGTATCGAGTCCGTCAGGAAACGTCGGTGGATTGACATTAGAGATATAATCCCACCCCCCTTCAAGAAACCGGCTGACGGCCAAGTCTATCACGTCAGGGTCAAGTAAAGGACAATCCGCCGTGATGCGGACGATGGTCTTCGCTTGGACCAAGCGAGCGGCTTGATAGTAACGATCGAGCACATCGGTTTCACTACCGCGAAAACACACAATCCCGCGTTCTGCGCAAAATGCCGAGATGGCGTCGTCAGCCGCCGCGGTCGAAGTCGCCACAACAACTTGCTCGATCGTCTCTGTCCGACACACCCGACTGATCACACGCCACAACATCGGCTGTCCGGCGATGTCTAACAGCACTTTCCCCGGCAACCGCGTCGAACCCATACGAGCTTGAATAACGGCGACGACCGGGTGACGCGTCGTCGACTTTTGTTCAACGTGCGGCGCCACAACAGCCAAATCTGTCTTCGATGTTAACTGATGCCCCTTCATTACTTACTCCTTACGGCCAAAGCGAGACAGAGCGTGGCCGCCGCCGTCGCTAGCGGATTTACGGTGGCTTCACCGCTCTGGACACAAGTCAGAAAGTGCTGCAACTCATCAAGATACATGTGGTTCACTTGCCATCCTGGCGGCTGAGGGACGGATTCGATCACTTCGCCATCGGGTCCGTACCAATCTGCGCGGGCCGCAGTCCATTCCCATTCGAGAGAGCCAGTGCTGCCGATGATCTGGAGGCTGCGCCGATAATTCCGTTGTACAAAGTTAAGATGGACGTTCGACACGGCGCCGTGCGCGTGCTCAAGAAGAATCTCAGCCAAGCCGTCGGTCTCAAGTCCGAGACTCGCGGCTGGACGAGTGATCGCTGCCGTCACTCGCGCTTCCCCCAGCAGCCATGAAGCCAGATCGAGTTCATGAATACAGTCGAGCACGGCTCCCCCCCATACGGATGAAGCACTGTAGCTCTGCCGATAATCGAGCTGAGGCCGCCACCGCGGAAGATACGAACCGGTCTGAATGCGCGCGCTGAGAACTTGACCGATAGCGCCGGCTTCGAGCCACCGTTTCACTTGGGCGGGACCGGGATGAAACCGCATGTTACATCCAACCAAAGTCACTAGCTGTTTGTCATGAGCAAGTCGCAGCAACAGACCCAGTTGATCCACACAATGGGCAATCGGTTTCTCAATGAAGAGATGAGACCCCGCCCCAACGGCTTGGAGGGCGAAAGGAACGTGGAGGTGCGACGGCGTCGTAATCAGTGTCGCCTCAGGACTCTGCGCCCAGATGTCTTGCGCTTCAGCATACACTGATGCGCCAAATTCAGCGGCAACGGCTGCCCGAGCCGCAGCAACGGGGTCACAGGCCAGGATGTCCCGATAGCCCAGCTGCACGAGATTCGCTAAGTGTCTTCTGCCGATGGACCCACAGCCAATGATCGCGATGCGCATCTGCTTTACCTGTAGCTGCGGATGATCTTCTTCACGGCTGCGATTACGTCCATCAGGTCCTCATCAGTCATACGTGGAAAAAGCGGCAACGTAAGCAATCGCTTGTACGCCGCCTCTGCGATTGGACATAATCCAGGTCCGACATTGAAACGTCGTCGATAATAGGGATGGAGATACACTGGCAAGTAGTGCACATTCACGCCGATGTTTTCCGCGCGCAAGGCTGCGTACATCGCATCCCGTGTGAGGTCAAGAGCGTCGAGGCGACAGCGCACGGGATACAGGTGATACGCCGAAACCCGATCAGCGCGCACGTTCACAGGGACGATTCCCTCTAGCGTGGCAAAAGCCTCGTCGTACCGAGCAGCAAGCTCTTGACGACGGCGGACAAACGCAGGCAACTTTTTCAACTGGCTGAGCCCGAGAGCGCATTGGATGTCGGTGATGCGATAGTTATATCCCAGCGTCACCATCTCGTAGTAATAGCTGCCGTGCGCGGCTCGTTGGCGGTGATCGGTGGGCACGCCATGGTTGCGAAACATGCGGATACGCTGCGCCAACTCCGCGTCATTGGTCGTAACCATGCCGCCCTCACCAGTTGTGAGATGTTTGACAGGGTGAAAACTGAACACGTTCAGATCGCCGAGAGCGCCAACCGCGCGCCCTCGATAACGACCTCCCACTGAATGACAGGCGTCGGCGACCACAGCGAGCCCATGCCGACGCGCAATCGCCTTCAGCGCGTCGTAATCGCAAGGCTGTCCCGCGTAGTCAACAGCAATGATCGCTTTCGTTCGGGCGCTGAGTTTTTCTTCCACTTGATGCGGATCGAGCAACAGGGTATCCGGCTCTACATCAGCAAACACCGGAGTTCCGTTTTGATAGATGATGCAGTTCGCACTGGCGGCAAAGGTCAGTGGGGAAACGATCACTTCATCGCCAGAGCCGATCTCTAACGCATGCATAGCTGCATGCAGCGCGGCAGTGCCGCTGCTCACCGCCACCGCGTAGGAAGCGCCAACGAAATGGGCGAAGGCCTCCTCAAACGCTTCGATGGTCGGCCCTACGGTCAACCAATCGGATCGCAGCACTTCGACCACTGCTGCGATGTCGTCTTCTTCAACCTGTTGTTTTCCGTAGGGTAAGAGAAGCGGACGAACCGGGGAGCCGCCGTGCAGCGCTAACTGCTCAAACATGGACCATCTCCAACAATTCCGGGGTCGTCAACCACTGCTCATTGGTATTGCTCGCGTAGGAAAACCCCGCCGCCACGCTCTTGCCATGCACCCAATTCCCCATGGACCACCACGGATGAGCGGGCAAGATGACGTAGCGATCCGCAACTTCAACCGCCTGGCGCGCCTCATCTTCCGAGATGAGCAGTTCATGGAGCTTCTCACCCGGACGAATGCCAATGACATCGATCTCGCACTCCGGGGCCAGAGCGGCGGCTAAGTCTGTCACTTTCATGCTCGGCAGCTTAGGAATGAACACTTCGCCGCCGTGCATCTGCTCAACGCACGAGATGACAAACCGCACCCCTTGATCGAGGGTGATCCAAAAGCGTGTCATGCTTTTGTCAGTGACTGTCAATTTTCCGCCGAGACGTTGCTGGAGAAAAAGAGGGACGACGCTGCCGCGACTCCCGACTACGTTGCCGTAGCGGACGCAGGCGAACCGGGCGCCCTCCATGCCGCGGTAGGCGTTGGCTTGAACGAAGAGCTTTTCCGCCACCAACTTCGTCGCGCCATACAGATTAATCGGGGCCGTGGCTTTATCCGTACTGAGCGCGAGCACTCGCTTCACGCCGCAGTCCAGCGTCGCGTCGACGAGGTTACGCGATCCCTCGATATTAGTGGCAATGGCTTCAATTGGGTTGTATTCGCAGGCAGGAACCTGCTTGAGGGCGGCAGTATGGATGACAATGTCAACACCTTGCAGGGCCCGGCGCAGACGGTCTACATCGCGTACGTCGCCGATAAAATAGCGCAGGCTGGGGTGCTCAAAGCCGGAGATACGCATCTCATGCTGTTTGAGTTCATCACGGCTAAACACGATGAGTCGCCGTGGGTGATATTCTTTGAGCATCACTTCGATAAATTTTTTGCCAAAAGAGCCGGTACCACCTGTTACCAGCACGGACAAATTCGACCAATCCATAAGCTCTCGCTTCTCCCTGTCAGACGAGGAATTAAAAGGCACTGAGTATGAGCACAAGGCGTGCCAGGAAAGGAGACAGGGGAATCGTCATGCGCCGGCAGCGCTATTGACCATGACAACGACTGGAGGGTGGGTAGGGGCTTGATTGATCAAGCCCGTGGGTGGGTCCGATGAATCGGACCCCTACGTTGGCGTCTCCAAGAGGTATCGTAAAACTGCACTAGGTACGAGAAGAATGGGCAACAGAGAAGGAGGGAAAATCTTTCCTTCAAGAGAATGAACTTTCTACCTACACGTCGTGCTGGAATAGCACGGTCGGGGGGAGGACCGCATAGCCCTTGAGCGCACGGCGGGAGGTGGCTACGGCGGCGAGTTCGCCTTGAAGAGAAGCTAAGCGTGCTTGTGCTTTTTGGATCAACACGGCGTCTTGCGCGAGAATATCACGGAGCAGGGCGGCCACGGCTTCACACTCTTCTCCTTCTGCAGGACGAGGCAGGCTCTGGATGCGGACAAAGATCGCTTCACGCTCGACTCCGTAAGCCTCCCAAGTCGAGAAGTCAAAGTCTGTACATGACAGCAGCAGGCTTGTCGCCCGCTGCAACTGCTCAAGCTCGCGCTGCAAAACTGTGTTCATGATGTTCTTGGCCACCTTGTTTACGTTGTGCAACAACCATGCCCTGCCTACGCGCTGCTACGATTGCTTCTTCCCACCCTTTCTTCAGGGTTGTCAGCAACGTAATGACCTCAGTAAAAGGTTCAGGATCGTTGTTGACGTTGGCAATGGTAATCTGATCACACATAAAGAGATACAGCTTCTCAAGATTCCGGGCGACTTCGCCGCCAACTTCAAAATTCAGACTGACGCGCAATTCGGCGATGATGGCTAACGCCTTCAGCACGTAGTAGCCTTTATCCGCCATGTTCTTCCGCTCCAAGCTCTCCCGAGCCTGTCGTACGAAGTCGATCGTTCCCTGGTAGAGCAAGATCAGCAGCGTCCCCGGGTCGACCGTCGCAGCGTGATTTTGGCGGTAGGTCTGAAGATGGCGAGTATAACTCATTCGTTTGATCCTTCCTGTCAATCTTTACTTGCTCGTCGCAGCGGCTAGTCCAGTGAGATATTGCCCTTGGGATTGGAGACCACTGACGAGCTTTTCGAGCGAACTGAATTGCGCAGTGAGATTTTGTTGATAGGTTGCAATGCGCTTCTGTTCCGAAGCGATTTTATTGTCGATATCACTCATGGCTTTGCCAAGTCCATCGATGCGGGAACTGAGCGCCCCAATCCCGGTCGCGATAAAAGAAGTCACGGTATCAGAAAGACGCTTACCAATGCCATTCTGACTCGCGAGAAACAGATTGCTCACGGCTGTCGGATTGCTATTGAGCATATCGGTTAGTTTGGCGTCATCAATGTTCAGAGACCCATCTCGTTGAAAACTGATCCCGAGATCAGACAGCGTGCGAGGCCCCCCATCATTCGATCCCACGCCGGCGAGGGAGGAACGAAGTCGACTCACCACGCTGCGGAGCACGGATTCTCCAGCTAGCGGTCCCTGTCGACCAGTAGTGGGGTCAAGAGCGAATTGACCGCTGGCGATTTTTGCCACGGCATTATAAGCGTCAATAAACTTCTTGATATTGCCTTTGATCGTGCTGGTGTCATTGGCGACCGTGACGCCCGAACACACCCCACCTCCCTTGCCCCAGCACACGGTAACTCCAGGACTCGCGTCGGACCCGCGATCACTCCTGCGGGAAAAGGAACCGACATCGAAATGGCGCTGAAGTATCTCACCA
>CAZUFQ010000316.1:4811-7521 GCA_964618735.1 uncultured Enterobacteriaceae bacterium | reverse complement strand
GGCTTTACTACCACGGGGCGCGGTACTATGCGCCGTGGTTGGGGCGGTGGACGACGGCCGACCCGGCGGGGATGGTGGATGGTATTAATCTGTATAGATATGCGCGCAACAATCCGATTGCGTTTGTTGATCCACACGGCACTGACAGCAAAGTCAGCCCAAACGATCCCAGAGTGAAAGAATACGAACAACGGGCGCATCAGGTCAAAAATCAGCTAACAGGGATTCATTCCGGAAACTCCAAGATTCAGAGTTTTCGCGTTAAAGGAGGGGGCGGCGCCAAGGCTCCTCCGCCTCTTCCCAAAGGAACTGGAGCCGCTCCTAGCGCCGCATCGAAATCTGGTGCGTTAGACAAGCTCACAGAGTATGCGGGGCTGACGAATTTTGCGACTCCTGATAAAGACGGCGTCCCGGGCGGTATCCCGGGCGGACACGGCCCCAAAGAGAATGCCAGCGCCCTCGGGCAAATCGCGTACGTTGCGTTGAGTATCTACAGTGTTGTCAGTGCTATTAAAGCTATTTATTCGACGGTCAAAGCTTTTCTCACTTCTGCGATTGACCAAATTTCAGCAAGAATAGCAGGCGATCGCGCCATCAAAGCTATGGCCGCCGAAATTGAACAGACTACGGCTAAAGCTATCGCTCCAGCTGCACAGATAGAACAGGGCGCGGTTAAAGCCGCCGCCCCGGCTGCCGGAAAAACCGCGAGCGCCGCCGCCGAAGCCAACGTCCTAGAAGTGTGGCGGGTTGATCATCACGATGTTGTCGTCGTCCAGACTTCGCAAGGGTTACAGGGTTTCTATCGCAGAAGTGGACTCGGAAGTCTTCTTGAGAAAGACGCGAGGGTGCCGGGAAAGGGCGCGTGGGCTCCTTTCGATGGTTTCGCGGGAAAGGGGCAGCTCATGAAAGAGCGCTTTACCGTCAACGTTCCTGACCATCTGAATGGATATGGCGCCGAGGAGTTTAAGCAAATTGCCCAGCAGCTTGATCGCCAGACTATCCGCGAAGGGGTCAATGTTGGAGAAAACTGGGGCAGAGTCCAAAGAAACTTTGAAGAAAACGGAGTCCACGTGAGATTCAAATTGCCGAAATGGTAGTGAATCCCTCTTGTCTAGTAACAAAATGTTTTATCCGTTCATATCAGAAAAGGAGACCACCATGAAAAATTCCACATCGCCTATCGTCGCCTTACAGAGCGACGGAAATCAAAATCCACTGTTCGCACGAGGTTCTAACACTACGTCTATCGCTCCCCGGGAGACAACGCGGTCGGCCCCTACCCTTATGCCCGACGATGGCGGCGGCGACCCTCCAGAGAATGAGATTGATATCCTCATCAGTGATCCAAGCGCCAACGCCACGGTCCCGGTTCTCCTCTCGCAAGGATCATTCTCGGTGCACGGCGGGGTTGCCGTCGTCGGCAGCGCGAAGTTCACGAGCGTCGAAGTCCAGTTCGGGGGCTTCTCCAAGTCGGCCTCAGGGAAATCCAGCTGGACCTGCACTAGCCCGACCATTACTACTAGTGGACCGCTGACAATTACCGCACGCGCGTTGAACGGCAGCGTCATCGTCGCCGACCATATCATCAATGTGACGATCGTTGTGACCGATGATATCGGCCCCGTTGTGACTATTACGCAACCAGCCGTAGACGGGTTGCCAGCTGCGGAAACCAACGGCGTCTTTACTGTTGCTTTGCAGGGGACCGCGACGGATACGATGAGTGGGGTCCAAAAAGTGCAATTCAGTGTGGACGGCGCCAACTTCACCAACATCGTTGCGCCGATTGCCCCCTTTCCCCCGACGCTAAACTGGCAAACCACTGTCACTGTGCCCGTCAATCCAACCTCACCACAAGCACGAACTATCTTTATTCGTGCAATTGATGGCAAAAGCAATGTGACACAGACAAGTCGCACAGTGGTTACGGACAACATTGCCCCGACGTTGAACGTTGCGGAGCCGTCCCAAATACTGGTCAATCTTCCCAGCAATGCCGCCGGCGGGGCAACGCTCTTCCGATTGGCGGGCACTGCTGTAGACGATCAAAGCGGCGTGAAGAGCGTTGGCTGGGCTCTGGACCCGCCCGCAACAAACCCGCAGTTTAAGCCCGCAGCCATCACCTCAGGTGGGACGAGGTCTACTCAATTCTGGTGCAGGCGCAAAAACTGCGCAGCGCGGCGCAGTGGCGCGCCGAGGAGCAATCGAACAAGGTCGTGCTCGGACCGGATTTTTTCCGCATCCTGGACCCTGGGCAAGCCACCGCGCCCTCACCAGTAGCGCCGCAATGGCGGATGAATCCTAGGGCCCGGCAGACATGGGAGGATAGTCTGAAGGCGCGCATCGGCCAACAAGAGTCTCTGCAGCAAGCGCTTGCCGCAGTCGTCGACGCCACGGAAGAAGAGACGCTACCGCTGCTGCGTGATGCGCTGGTCACAGCGATTGGCAAACTGCAATCCGCGGTGAAAGACGCCGACGCGCTGAGCCAAAAATTGCAGATTGATGTCCGGACAAGCGGTTATCAGAAAACCACCCGCGTTCACCAAGCCATTCAGACGTTGCAGGATATTTTGCTTGACCTACAGATGGGAGTTCTAACGATTGGCTGGGAGCAGGCAGCGGACCAGGAAGCCCCGGCGGATTTCGATGAGGAAATGCAGTGGATGGGGTCCTACGCCGCCTGGCAAGCCGCCATGCAGATCTTTTTATA
>CAZUFQ010000316.1:0-4711 GCA_964618735.1 uncultured Enterobacteriaceae bacterium | reverse complement strand
GGGGAATCCGCTCCCGCAAATTCCCGCCTACGTGAGAGAGGTTTTTTACTTCATCCCCATTGCGCTGGCGTTGCAACTGCAAAAATCCGGACAATTCTTGGCCGCGATCGACTGGTTCCGCGTTGTTTACGCCTACAACCTTCCTATAGCGGAGCGGAAGATCTACTATGGATTAGTACTGGAGCAGAACTTTACGCCAAATCCTGTGCAGACTTATCAGCGTAACGTGTTCTGGCTCAAAGAGTCCCTCAATCCCCACGTGATCGCTGGGGGCCGCAACGATTCTTACACCCGATTTGTGGTGGTGTCCCTCGCGCGCTGCTTTCTTGAATTCGCCGATGCTGAGTTTACCCGCGACAGCAACGAATCGCTTCCGAGAGCGCGCTCGCTCTACATGCAAGCGCTCGACTTGCTCAGCATTCCAGAGCTGAATCCGCCGCCGATTCCGGGTCTTTCGCCTAACCCAGTCGTCGTCAGTCTTAAACTCCATGCTGAAATCAATTTGGCGAAGTTACGCAGTGGACGCAACTTCGCCGGACTGCAACGGCAACTCGAACTGGCGGCCCCAGCGGCCATTGTATCCACCGCCCGGACGTTCCATCCCACGTCGTATCGGTACTCAGCCCTGATCGATCGCGCCAAACAGATGGTGACTATTGCACAGCAAATCGAAGGCGCATACCTCTCAGCTTTGGAAAAGCGCGACGGCGAAGCGTACAATTTGTTTAAGGCTAATCAAGACCTAGACCTGGCCCAGATGGGAGTGCAATTGCAAACCCTCCGCGTGAACGAAGCAGCGGATGGCGTGGAGCTGGCGACCCTTCAACAGCAGCGGGCTCAATTCCAGTTTGACACTTACGAAGAGTATCTCGACGCAGGGATGAGTGGATGGGAGAAAGCGCTCCTCGTCAACTACCAAGAAGCTTCCCAGGCCCGCATTGATATGGCTGCACTCGACGCGTTAATAACCACGAATCAAGCGATGACGACCGCTGCGAGTGGAGGGTTTTTGGGCACCGGCGCCAGCGGGGGCTTTGTCTCTGCGATGGTGGTCTCGGGTCTGTCTATTGGCAAAGCTGTTGTAGCCGCTGAAGCCAGTAAAATTGAGGCCGACATGCAGGCGAACACCCTACAGGCCAGCATCGAACAGAGACAGCAAGAATGGCGTTTGCAGTCGGGTCTGGCCCAAAAGGATATCGCTATCAGCGGACAGCAGATCCAACTCGCCCAAGACCATCAGAACATTGCGGAGCAGGAGCGCCACATCGCCTACCTGCAGCAAACTAACGCTGAGGCTACAGTCGAGTTCCTGGCCCGCAAATTCACCAATGTTGAACTGTATGACTGGATGAGCGGCGTCCTCCGCCAAGTCTACAGCTACTTCTTGCAGCAGGCCGCCGCCGTCGCCAGACTGGCGCAAGAGCAATTAGCGTTTGAACGTCAGGATGTGGCGCCCGCGTTTATTCAACACGATTACTGGCAACCCACGGCTGATAGCAACGGCAGGACCACTGATCGTCGCGGCCTAACCGGGTCCGCCCGCCTCTTGCAAGACATCTATCAGCTTGACCAGTTCGCTTTTGAAACCACGAAACGCAAGTTGCAATTGACAAAAACTTTTTCCTTGGCGCGCTTGCTGCCTCTAGAGTTTCAGCGTTTCCGTGAAACCGGCGTGCTTACCTTCGCCACGCCGATGCAGATCTTCGACCGTGATTTCCCCGGACATTATCTGCGCCTGATCAAACGAGTGCGCACCTCGGTTGTCGCGCTCATCTCGCCAAACCAGGGCGTCCGCGCCACCCTTTCCACCACGGGCGTATCACGAGTAGTGATTAACGGCGATACGTTCCAGACGATCTCGGTGCGCCGTGACCCGGAGTCGGTCGCTTTGACGTCTCCAATGAACGCCACCGGGCTGTTCGAATTGGATGCGCAGGCGGACCTGATACTGCCGTTCGAGTTCATGGGGGTCGACACCATGTGGCAGCTGGAGATGCCCAAGGCGGCCAACCCGTTTGACTATCGCACCATCGCAGATGTGCTGTTCACCATTGAGTACACCGCGCTGAGCGGCCTGGACTATCGCCAGCAAGTGATTCAGCAATTGGACCGCAGCGTAAGCGCTGATCGGCTCTACAGCTTTCGCACCCAGTTTCCTGATCAATGGTATGATTTGCATAACCCTGACCAGGCCGCGACGCGCATGGTCTCCATCTTTTCCACCACGCGGGAAGATTTTCCGCCGAACCTGGAGAACCTCGCCATCCAACAGGTAGCGGTTTACTTTCTCTTAGCTGATGGTGAAACTGCTGAGGGGTTACAGGCGACGCTTAGCTTCATCCCACAGGGGTCGTCAACAGCAGTGAGTGGTCAGGCAACGGCTACACCTGAGGGCGTTATCAGCACCCGTCTGGGGAATGCATCGAGCTTGACGTCAATGATCGGCCGTACTCCGTTTGGCAAATGGCAACTGACCTTCTTAGACAAACCAGAAGTTCGCAACCTGTTCGTCAATGAAGCGATTGAAGACATCCTGTTTGTGATCACCACTTCTGGCCGCGCCCCAGCCTGGCCGTTGTAACCACATGAGGAAAGAATATCGGCGCTGTCGCCTGTGAGCTGGGTTTCGATGGCTGTTTACAGGGAACAGAAAACCTTCACACAGCATCGGGTGCAGAGAGCGGCAACAGCGCCATAGATATCAGAAAGTTAAGCGGCAAGTTTTATAGCAATCGCTTTGCTGGAAATGAGTTGAATTTACCAAACCTTTACCGAAATTTAACTGTTCTTTTATGACTGTTTCTCCTCTTTCGCTTACCTTCTCGTCAGGTACATCACAGGAGGAAGGCGGTAGCGCGATGACAACCATGGAAGGAAAAGGTCGCAGTACTCCGAACATCTCCTCTATGCGCAGGCTGCGTACGGAGAACGATGCCGATCTCAATCCACAAGCGGAGCACACTTCAGATATTGTTCGGTTATTTTCTCTGGATCTTGTTCACTGTACACGCCTCAGCAAAGAAGAAGAATACGCCCTTACACGCCGTACGCATGCAGCCTGGCGTAGTCTTCTTGCAATTCTGCATGAGCAGCGCGGTCGACTTGCCGCGATTCTCGACGCCCCTCAGACGTTCATGACGGATGATCATCTGAGTGAGGCAGAGGTGCTGCGCGGTCTTCAATTCGTCCAAACCTACGTATGTCACGCCAATCAACAAGAGGATGCGGCCAACCTGGCCTCCTTGAAGCTCTGGGCCGAAAAAGTCAAAAAACAACTTGTGTGTTTTCGTCTCTATCGCGATGAGATGGTGCGGCGCAACTTGCGGCTCGTGGTCATGCTCCCCCGGCCTTACCACAACCGCAGGGTAGTGCTCCTGTACATTGTCCATGATGGGGCGTTGGGACTGATGCGAGACGTCGAAAAGTTGGACCGGGAGAACAACGTGGCCTTTAACTGCTATCCCGTTTGCTGGGATCCCCAGGCTTTTCTTCGCGTGCTCGCGCAACGGGAAGGAACGTACTGTTCTCTTTCTTCCGAGACAGCGCCAGTCCCAGTGCAACTTCTCTCTCTTGATGCGCCGTTCAGTAATGAAGCTGACGATTCATTCGCAGACGTCGTGACATCGCCCGACGATATGTCTCCGGAGGAAGCGGTGATAAACGCTGATGCAACACAAGGACTGCAGCGCGCTCTTACCCACTTACCTCTCCAGGAAGCGGAGATCTTACGATTGCGGTTTGGCCTCGTAGACGGCCAAGCTTACACATATCAGGAAATCGGCCATCGTTTGCGAATTAGCCGCGAGCAAGCACGATTGCGGGAACAACGCGCTTTGCTGCGACTCAGACATCAATTGCAACCCGCAGAGGGACGCAAATCTGCGAATCAACAAAAACTTTCATGCCGGAAGCCCGTCGCGCTTCAGCGCCCTTGGGTCACGCTCTCCGCAGGAGCGGGGCAGGAAGAGGGAACTCTCACTCCTTGTGCAGAACCTGCAACGGCAACCCTCCTTTGAGCCGGCGTCGCACAAATTTCTCCCTGCTCGTTGGTGACGATCACACGATGAATGTACGAGCTTGACCCCTTGACGCTTCCGAGCAAAGGGGGGATCTGCAGGCGTTCAGCGTGGACGTGCTTGAACGAGTGGGGTTCTTCTTCGAAAATAATGACCTAATGACGCCCGACACCACGCCGCTGGCTCGGGACATCACATAAAGTGTTGTGTCGTGAAGTATGATCGCTATGCTCCACGACGTGTTTCCAAGCGAAATTTAGGTGAGCTTCGCGTTACCGAGGGATCTAGCAGTTGATTCTTCAAGCGAACGCGCTAGGATTCGTCCGACGATGAAGCACGCACGTCGTCCAGTACTCGGGCGAAAAACTGGATAAGTTCTTCTTTTGATTGGAAATGGGCGGCCTGTCCCGACGCTACATGTTCAACGCGACCTCCACATGTGCCGCCTGCCGGATCTGCATCCGCCAGGAACTGAACGACAAACGCATGTTGTGCTGCCATATAAGACGCGGTCTCCATTTCTGTTCGTAAAGTTCTCTTGTGTAAAAGATAACCGGAGAAGCGTAGGCGGTCATAAGAATGCGGTAAAGTTTCGGTAAAATTTTGGTAAGACCAATAGGACGTAGAACCTACTCGTGAAGAGAGCGAGGAAACGTGACGAAAAAGCAGATTGTTTTTGGACTCTTTCGCTGTGG
>CAZUFQ010000315.1:0-7525 GCA_964618735.1 uncultured Enterobacteriaceae bacterium | reverse complement strand
GCGCGCCGAACAAGGCAAAGATGCCATCGCCCAGCGCTTGGGCGACATAGCCCTCATACTGATGCACGGCGTCCATCATGAGTTGTAAGGCGGGATCAATCACCGCGCGGGCCTCTTCGGGATCGAGCCCTTCGATCAACGTCGTCGACCCTTTGAGATCGGCAAACAGGGCGGTGATCGTCTTGCGCTCGCCATCGGTAGCCCCTCGCGCTTCCAGCGCTACTTGCTCAGCCCGAATCCGTTCAGCGAGATGAGGTGGCGTGTAGGCACTTGGAGGTTGGGGATTAGGGGTTAGGGATTGGTTTTTCTTTCTGACTTTTGCTTTTTGATTTTTCTGGACCCCAGACCCAAGACTGAGCAACTCCGGACTGAGTGACGCTGGACTGTCTTGTCCTACCCAGACGAGCACCTTGCCGTCTTCATCTCGTGCAACTCGTTCGGCGTCAATGAGTTCTGCCGCAATATCGGCAAGGTAATCGTTATCCAGCGTAAATTCTCGCTTCAGCGCACGGTACGTCACCCGGCCTTTGTCTCGTACCTTTTCCCGAATCTGGTCGAGTACCTCGTTAAAGGCCATTCTCATCCCCCCGTGTTACCAAATGACACTCACCCCATAGTCAGCAAAAATAGGATCAATGGTCACTAATGGGAAGGCTATGCAGTTTTGCTTGAGCAATAAGCATACGGTCAAAAGGGTCTCGATGCGGACCAGGCAAGCTGTCTGCTACGAGTGCATCATCAACGGAGACATCAAGGGCGATAAAGCGCGCTTTTCGTAGATACGTCGGGAATTGCCCGACGATGTCCCCGGCTTCTGGGAGTTTGCCAATCCGACGTTTAGTCGAAATTTCCCAAGCCGAGGCGGCGCTCACAAGAATCTCATTTTCTGGTCTCGCAATGGTGTCGTGCGCTTGTTGAGAGAGTTTCGGATCGTCAAAGAGCCACCAGAGAAGCGCGTGAGTATCGAGCAGGCATCTCATTGTTCCCATGCTTTTAGTTCTTCCTCGGGGAGTGGCTCAAAAAAAGCGTCCGTGACTTTCCCTCGTGCAATGCCGGGAATTCGTGGTGTATGCTCTCCGAGCGGCGTCAAGCGCGCCACCGGCTGATTATTTTCGGTGATAATGACTTCTTCATGAGGCTGGAGGGCGTGGATGAGGTCTAAGAGTTTGACCTGAGCCTCTTCAATAGTAATGGTTGACATCAGAGACTCCTGTTCTGGTCAACGACCGTTCGTCTAGATGGTCCTTTTTTGCAATTCCAGAATCGATCAGGACCATCCTACTGTTCTTACTGGGAGAACTACTTTCGCAACTGGAGCATGTCGGGCAAGCCGGTCTGCGCCGTGACGCCGCCATCCACAATAATCGCCGCACCCGTAATAAACGAGGCTTCATCTGAGGCAAGAAAAAGCACAGTGCTCGCAATCTCTTCCGGCTCGCCCATGCGACCTAAAGGATGGACTTGCGCTTGGATCTGACGGAACTCATCCGCCCGGTCTCCCCCGAGAATCTGCGCAGCCCGCGTATTGATCGCGCCTGGACAGACACAATTGATGCGGATCTTAAATTTGGCGTTCTCGATCGCCGCCGCCCGCGTCAAATTGATCACGCCCGCTTTCGCGGCATTGTACGATGACAAACCGTAATCACCCCCAGTGCCAGAAATAGAAGCGGTGTTGACGATAGCGCCCTTTCCCTGTTGTCGCATAATTGGCAAGCAGTATTTCATGCCGAGAAAAGTGCTCGTTAGCGTTACAGCGATGACGCGATTCCAACTTTCCAGCGAGGTGTCTTCTAGGTAGGCGGCGTCCGCTTGCCCAGCATTATTAAACATAATGTCGAGGCGTCCGTAGGTATCAAGCGCTAGCTTGATCGCCGCCTGCACTCCTTCCGGGTCCGACGCATCCATCTTGAGCCACACGGCTTTACCACCGTTGGCGGTGATGCCGGTAGTCACTTCCTCAGCACGTCTCCCGCTGATGTCAGCGATAACGACAGAGGCCCCTTCTTGGGTAAATCGACGCGCGGTGGCCGCGCCAATCCCAGAACCGCCTGCAGTAACAATTGCGACTTGATTTTCTAGTTTTGCTGTCATGCTGTGCTCCATTGCGTAAAGAACAAGCTGCGTGCTACTCGGGGAGTGCGGACAAGGTTTGTTGAAAGACTTGCAAGGCAGGATCGTCAAAAAGAATGAATAGCACGCGCTGAAGGCTAGTAGGACCACTTAGGTGGGCGCCAACTTCTTCAAGCATCACCTGCGCACAACGTGTGAGGGGAAAGCCGGCGACGCCAGTCCCAACGGCCGGAAACGCCAGGGAGGTCAGCCGCTTTTCTGCAGCCCGTTTTAGACTATTGATCGTTGCAGCACGCAAACTCTCTTCACTGGTCAAACTACCTAGATGCATACTCGCAGCATGAATCACATGGCGCGCCTTCAGTTGTCCCCCACCGGTAATAGCAGCCTCTCCGAGGGGGACAGGTCCGATGACGTTACACTCTTGCTGAATTGTCGGACCGCCTTTGCGGCGAATAACGCCCGCAACTCCAGCACCAAGCTGCAAGTCAGTATTAGCGGCATTGACGAGGGCGTCAACGTCCGCATCGGTAATGTCGCCCTGCTGTAGGGTCACTCTACTTTTCCAGCTCATCTGATTTTCCCTGACTCAGCTCCGTCGCTTGCGGGACTTTCCATCCGATCGAGCAACGGGTATGGGGCCTTTAGACTTTGCACTTGCCACGAGAGTGACTTTGGCCCTTTTTCCTTTTGCGCGCGCAGCAAGCAACCGCCCATGTCGATTTTTTCGTAAAGCGGCGAGGCGCGCTTTTCTCGCTTCCTCAAGCGCCGCGAGTCTCACCCGCTCCTCAACTTGCCAGGGAGTATAGGCTTTGAGAAATTCCGAGCGCGCCCCCACGGGCACGCGCAGATTATAATGGGGCGGCACTGGCACGCGATTATTCTGCACCACCTCACTTAACGCAGGGTTTAACAATGCTAACTCGTCGGGGCCCGTATGAGCGAAGCGGGCAGCCGTTCGCAGCGGAATAGGAACGCCAATAGTCACATCTTCATGCTCAAGCGGGGCCTCGGTCTGCAGCGGGCCGAAGTGCTCCTGAAAATTTTTCTCAACAATCATCGCCGCCAGGAATTCAGGATAGAAGTTTCTGGACGCAAACCCGAAACGGTCGCCTTTATAGCGTTGAATGATCGTCGCAATATCGGTCGTGTTTAACGTATCCACGGCGGTCGCGAGCCCGGCAGGTCCATGGTTGTAGGCGGTAATCGCCAGCGGCCACGTGCCCAGTTTTTCGTAATTGGCCTTCAAAAATTTCGCGGCGGCCTCGCTGGCAATAAGAGGGTCTCGACGCTCATCGACAATGCGATTGATCCGCAGATTATAGGATCGTCCGGTCGCAGGCATGAATTGCCAGATGCCGGCGGCGCCGACTTTGGAATACGCTTGTACATTGAAGCTCGACTCTATGAAAGGTAAACGCGTCAACTCGACAGGCACTCCCTCTTGCCGAAAGATGACTTCCATCGCCTTCAGGTAGCGACGTGAAACGCGGATCGCGTTGGCAAATCGCTCTTTAATGCCGCTTTGCGCGCGAACTCGATCCTCGCCCGCCGCGTGGAGAAACTTGTTGTCATCTTTGACGTTACGGTAGAGGCTCCAAATTTTTTTCTCCTCGGCGCCAAGGTTCTCGCAGCTGGGAGAACACTTCTGCAGTTTGAGCAGGAGCGCACGGACATGTTCGATCTCGAGCTTGGTTTGGTCCTGTTTAATCTGAAACACGGTCGCCTCATCCAACCCGGCTTCATCAAGTAAAGGCTGGAAATCGAGCACTTTGTAGACCTTCATGTTCTCGGCGTCGTGAATGATTGCCTGGTACTTGGAGTAGGAGGCAAACACCTTCTTCCAGAATTCAACTTGCGGCCGCAGACTTGCGGGATAGGGAAAATGATTGCCAGAGGCCGTCTCAACCTCCCCAACTTCCTCCGGATCCTCCGCTCTTCCAACTCCGCCCCCGTACACCACAAGGATCAAAAGCGCGAGGGTCACACTCCACTGCGCTCGTACACGTTCGTTACGCATCGATCCTTACCTCCCTGACCCTAGTCGTTCTCTTGTGCCTTCTACGGTTGACGATAAGCGCTCGGCTGGTTCATGTTCCGGCGCCGCAGAAGCACAAGGATTCCTGTTGACTAGCAATGGGTTAGCGACCTGTCAACTGTTTGCTCTCACAATTACACGCCACCTGCTTCTTTCTTCATGCGAAGTAGAGTATAGAAAGCAACAGTTTGCCAGGCATCCTGTGTTTTCTTCACAGAGAAGCATAGCAAAGATCAACCTGTGAAAGCCAAATGTGCATGAACTCACAACGAGAGCAAAAGCTCGCTACCCTCACTCCGCCATCCGCTCAGGTCCGTAGGGCAATCAGTCGTATGCAGGGTTATACACCCGGTGAACAGCCACAGGACAAGCGCTACATCAAATTGAACTCGAACGAGAACCCGTATCCGCCATCTCCACATGTAATTGAAGCATTGCATCGGGCCGTAGGAGAAGATCTGCGCTTATATCCAGACCCCGTCGCGAATCGCCTGCGCGACACGGCTGCAGCGCTCTATGGTTTTCGTCGCGAAAACATTATCGTCGGCAATGGCTCGGATGACCTGCTCACTATGCTGATGCGAACGTTCATTGATGCTGGAGATCGAGTGGCGTTTCCGACGCCCACGTATAGTCTGTATGACACTTTGGTAGAAATACAGGCGGGCGAAGTGATCGAGGTCCCCTACCCGGCAGATTTTTCTCTTCCTTCCGCTCTCGCCGAAGTCGACGCAAAGCTCACATTCCTTTGTCACCCTAATGCGCCTTCAGGAGTACTCCACCCCCTGTCCGCAGTTGAAGAACTGGCGCGTAGAGTCCACGGGGTGTTGGTCATCGACGAAGCCTATATCGATTTCGCGTCAGAAAACGCGCTGGCGCTTGTACATCAATACCCGCATGTCGTGGTTCTGCGCACCCTCTCTAAATCATTCTCGTTGGCGGGCATGCGCATCGGCTTGGCGTTTGGTCATCCAGACCTCATCAATGAACTGATGAAAGTCAAAGATTCCTATAATGTTGACCGGCTGAGTATTGTCGCCGCCGTCGCCGCCTTGGAAGACTACGACTGGATGCGCCAGAATGTCGCCAAGATCTGCTCCACTCGCAGCCGCCTCATTGAGGGGATGCGAAAGCTAGGCTACTTCGTTTACGATTCGCAAACAAACTTTGTCTTGGCGCGCAAGGCTGGGACGGAGCAACGGGCGGTGTATCTCGGCTTAAAAGACCGTGGGCTCCTGGTGCGCTATTTCTCAACGCCGGAGTTATCCGATTGCCTACGGATTACCGTCGGCACGGATGAGCAGATTGAGCAATTGTTGACTGCGCTGCACGACCTGCGACGCGCAGCCTGAAGAGAGGACATACACATGAGATTTTCCCTATTTCACCTCCCGAGCTTTTTTCCGGAGTTTCACGCAAGTGAAGCCCAATTCTACCAGGATATGCTGACTGAGTGCGATCGCGCCGAAGCACACGGGTTTCATTCCGTCTGGTTCGCTGAGCACCACTTCCACAACTACGGCGGTCACCTTCCCTCGGTGCCGGTATTGGCGTCAGCCGTGGCGCAACGCACCAAGAACATTCGTCTCGGCTCCGGCATTTGCTTGATTCCTCTGCAAGATCCGATTCGCGTTGCTGAAGAATACGCCATGCTCGACTGTCTCTCCGGCGGACGCCTGGAATTTGGTATTGGCCGCGGCTTTCAAAAGATGGAATATGACGCCTTCGCGCGCGACATGGCGGACAGCCGCGTGCTGTTCGAGGAAGCCCATGACTTAATTATGAAGGCGTGGACCGAAGAGCGTTTTTCTTACGAGGGCAAATTTCGCTCGGTGCACAATCTCCGCGTCATTCCGAAACCCGCGCAAAAGCTGCCGCCGATGTATGTCGCGTGCATCTTTACTGAAGAATCCTTTGAATGGACGGGAAAGATGGGCTACAACCTGATGACCGTCCCATACGCTTCGCCGGATCCGGAATTTCTGATTGGCAGAATCAACCTCTTTCGCGAGGCGCGGCGCGCTCACGGCTATAAGAGCGAGCCTGAGGTCCTGGGCGTCTACCATTTCTACTGCGGTGAAACTCCGGAGAAGGCCAAGGAGGAACCGAGCGAGGCCATGTTGCGGTACGTCCAATCTGTCGTCGCCGCCAATCAGGAAGCCGCGTATTCGGACCAGTACAAAATGTACAAGGCGTTGCCGGACGCGTTCAAAGGGTTCAATTACGAATATCTGTATCCTCACAAAGTGATCTTTGGCGATCCGGAACAATGCATAGAACGCATCAAACAGATCCAGAGTTTTGGCGTCACCAACGTGAGTCTGCTGATCAATTTTGGCGGCCTCGATCACACCAAGATCATGGCGTCGTTTGACCGCTTTGCAAAATACGTGTTGCCGAAATTTCAATAAAGGACTAAGGACTGAGTGAAAAGAGGCTCTTTTGTTCTCAGCACTCATCACGCTAGACCGCTCCGTCTGGAGCGAAAGGAGGGTCGTATGAAGATCCAAATGTCCAAAGGGAAAGTTCCCAAACAGGCGCACGTCGCCATCCCGGAGGGACTCTACGAAGAGGAACATGGGCGGCAAGGCTTCTTTGGCCCGGTCACTCAGTTCTATCACACGCACCCGCCCACAGACTGGAAGCGCATCGAAGGACCACTCAAACCACGCGCGTTCATGACCTATGAGCTTTCTCCGACCGATCGCACCGATCCGCGCGGCGAGCCCACCAGGGTCCTGTATAACAACGATGTTGCCTTGTTTATTTCCCGCCGCTCGGAGCCGATGCCTTTCTGCTTCCGCAACGGCGATGGGGATGAAGTCCATTTCATCCACAAGGGCCGGGGCGTATTACAGAGCGACTTTGGTCCACTGTCCTATGTCGAAGGCGATTACATTGTTATTCCCAAAGGCACAAGCTATCGGGTCGTGCCTGAGACACGCGACAATTTTAGCTTGATCATCCAATCGCGCACTCCTATCCGTTTCCCGGAACGTGGAGGCGTGGGACAGTATGCCCCGTTTGATTACGATGTCATCGAAACGCCGGAGCCTGCGCCGGTAACCGAGCAAAAATCCGAATGGGAACTGCGCGTGCGTCGTCGCGGTGAGTACACTTCGGTGTTCTATGATTTTTGTCCGCTCGACGTTGTAGGCTGGAAAGGCACACAATCAGTTTTCAAACTGAACGTCAAAGATTTTCGTCCGCTCATGAGTGAAGGCGTTCATCTTCCTCCGAGTGCGCACGGCACCTTTGAGGCTGATGGTTTTGTCATTTGCACGTTCGCGCCGCGCCCGCTCGAAGGCGATCCGCAAGCGCTACGCGTGCCGTGGTATCATCGCAACATCGACTACGATGAAGTCTTCTTTGTCCACAGCGGTGAATTCACGCTCAGCCGGCGCAGCGGCACGA
>CAZUFQ010000314.1:0-7540 GCA_964618735.1 uncultured Enterobacteriaceae bacterium | reverse complement strand
GACCTTCATGCACACCCGAGCGGCCGGCCGCTCCTCGCCGACCTGTGCAACGGGCACGTCGACGCACAGGTGGTAGTCGCGGCTCTCGCTCGCCGACCACGCGCCCGTCGGGTATTCGACCGTGAGGGGGTTGACCCGGCTCGCGTTCGGCGTCAGGTCCTCGATGGTCGGCGCCACCTGCCGGACGAACCGGATGGTGGCCCCTTGGGGTGCCCACACGCGGAGCCTCACGTCGGCGACACAACCACAGGGGCGGAACCGACCAATCGTCTCCGAGACGAGGCGACCTTCACAGCAACAAACGCCAGTTTCTCTGACGGTAGCGGCGCCTATGAGGCAGTCGAACGGAGGTCCTCCACCTATCATTAACCACTTAGACGACCACGCGAGAGCGACGGCGGGGCTGCCCAAGATTCAGGCCAACACGACGACGGCTAGGCAGCAACATTTTGCATCGCCGCCCTTCACCCCATCAGAGGTGACAGTATCACCACGAGAGATGAGAACAAAAAATGGAGTCGCCGCTGAAGTGGATCTGAACGCTTTGGCGGAAAAAGTGCAAAAGGAAATCGATATCGGCAAACTCGCGGAACGTGTCCAACGACAACTCCGACGACGCCTCGTCGTGGAGCGGGAACGCCGAGGGATGTGGGGGACAACATGAAGAATATCGGGGCTATTGCCGGACGACTGGTGCGGAAGGAACTCCCGGGTGTGCTTGGCCTGGGGAAGCCCAGCGGATCTTTAGAAAAGTTGACAATTGTCTATAACAAAGGCCAAGGCGGAAGAGAATCCATTGAAGCGCTGTTTAATCCCAACAAGCTTTCACTCTCAAACTCCGTAGAGTGGGAGACCAAAGATGTGGTGGGACCGCCGACATCCTATACGCTTAGTTTTGACGGAGTAAAATTAACGCCGCCAACCCTGACTGTCGAACTGTTCTTCGACACCTATGAAGGAGACCGTAAAGCGCCCGGCATTGGACAGGCGCTCATGGAAAATGTCAAAGGCACTCCGCTCGGCTTATTCCCGTTGGCGAAGCCAAACGCGACTAGCGTGCTGGCCTACACCGAGCAAATCGCCCGGTTAATCCGCCTCGATAAGGACACCCATGAACCGCCGGTCTGCTTTTTGTGGT
Source organism: uncultured Enterobacteriaceae bacterium (assembly GCA_964618735.1). Taxonomy (GTDB): domain Bacteria; phylum Desulfobacterota; class Binatia; order Bin18; family Bin18; genus SYOC01. The sequence continues at coordinate 6,402 of CAZUFQ010000314.1, read as the reverse complement.
GGGGCAAGCACCTCTTGTTTTATGGAGCGCTGACCGGCTTACAAGAGGACTTCACTCTCTTTCTCTGGGACGGCACGCCGGTGCGCGCCACGTTAATGTGCACCTTCACACAATTTACCAGCATTGGGGAGGAGCAGCTCGACCTTCACTCAGCAGATGTTCACAAGACACGCACAGTGCGGCGAGGAGACACGCTGAGCAGCATCGCCGCCGAGGAATATAATGACCCTAGTTTGTGGCGGCATATCGCTACGGCGAATGGCCTTCATAATCCCCGCGCCCTAATTCCCGGCCAGGTGCTCCGGGTGCCAAAGCTTCAGTCGTGACAGGAGACGAGGGATGGCCGAATCCACACTTCCAGTCCTCAGGGTGCGCATCAACGGCGCACCGCTCTCACAGGAAGCCCTCGACGACTTGAACGCCGTCACCGTGCACGAAGACGTGTCAGCGTTGGGCATGTGCACCCTACGACTCTTCAGCTGGGATGCGCAAACCCTGTCCTTAAAGTGGATCGATGACAAACTCTTTGCTGAAGGCAACGCCGTGGAAATTCAGATGGGCTACGGGATGACGGCGCCGACGCTCTTTGCCGGTGAGATTACCGGGCTAGAGCCGACGTTCAACACGGAGGAACCATTGACACTGACCGTGCGCGGCTATGACCAACGCCATCGCCTCGCGCGTGGCCGCAAAACCCGCTCGTTTGTGCAGATGAAAGATAGCGACATTGCTCGGCAGATCGCCAACGCCGCTGGACTACGCGCGCAAGTGGAAGACACTAAGGCAAAGCTGGAGTATGTCCTCCAACACAACCAGAGCGATCTTGAATTCCTCCAAGAACGCGCGCAGCGCATCGGGTACGAAGTCGCCGCCGAGGGGAAAACGTTATGCTTCCGACCGCCGCCGGTCGACAAAACCGCCAGGGTCACGCTCTCCCTCCTTGCCGATCTTGCTGAGTTCCTTCCCCGTTTGTCAACAATGTCGCAAGTGGGCAAGGTAGAAGTGCATGGTTGGGACATGAAGAAAAAACAGGCGATGATCGGCAAGGCCGGGGTTGGTCAAGAAAAAGGAAAGATGGGAGGCTCCACAAGCGGCCCCCAAGCCGCGAACCGAGCCAGTGGACAAAGTGTTAACCCAGAGGGACGCTCTCCATTTTTTAGTTTAGAGGAAGCCAGCCAAATGGCGGTTGGGCGTTTCAACGACATCGCCCTCTCATATATTACCGCCGAGGGTTCCTGCCTCACTGGTCGTTCCGACGTCCGCGCCGGCATAGTCGTTAAGATTGAAGGCGCGGGGCGACGCTTCAGCGGAATGTACTACATCACCTCAGCCACGCATACGTTCACGGCGGAGGACGGCTATCGCACGAGCTTCACGGCGCGGAGAAACGCATCATGAATGAACTAGAGTTCTTTGACGGATCGCCAAGACAAAGCGAGCAACATAGTCGCTTGTATGGCGTCACCATCGGCGTGATCACCAACAACAATGATCCCGAAAAGTTGGGCCGCGTCAAAGTCAAATTTCCCTGGCTCTCTGAGCAAGAAGAGAGCTACTGGGCTCGGCTCGCCACGCCCATGGGAGGAAAAGAGCGCGGGCTGTATTTTCTTCCGGAGGTCGACGATGAAGTACTCGTCGCCTTTGAACATGGCGCAGTAGAGTTTCCATACATTCTAGGCTCACTATGGAATGGTAAGGACAAACCCCCAGTGACCAATGAGGACGGAAAGAACAATCTACGCACCATCAAGTCACGCAGCGGCCACGTCATCACTTTGGACGACACTAAAGGGGAAGAAAAGATTATTATCCGCGATAAGACTGCGAAGAATGAGATTGTCATCGACTCCAAAAACAATACGATCACGATGAAGGTAGAGAAAGACTTGACAATCGAGACAAAAGGAAAAATTTCGCTTAAAAGCAGCGGTGGAGACCTCGAAATTGAGTGTAACAATCTCAAAGTGCAAGCCAAACAGAACTGTGAAATTAAATCGAACGCCAATGTGACCGTGCAAGCGAATGGGGAGTTAGCTCTCAAGGGTCCGTCTGGCGTGAAGATCAATGACGGCGCTTTGGAGGTGACGTAATGCCGGGCTTTTTGTTGCACGTGGGAGCCACTATCACGTGCGCCCACGGTGGGCAAGCGCAACCGACTTCCCCGAATTCGCGCGTGAAGGTCATGGGGCTACCGGTCGTGACCCAACCCCTCCCTCATACGATCGCAGGATGTGCAAACCCGGCGCCGCCCGCGAATGTTGGACCCTGTGTTTCAGCGCAGTGGCTGAAGGGAGCCCAGCGCGTCAAAGTGATGGGGCAGGCAGTGTTGTTGCAAGATAGTCAGGCGCTCTGTTCGCCGACTGGAACGCCATTAACGATTGTCACGACACAGGGGCGCGTAAAGGGGATGTAGGAAAATTGCGGCCCCAGACTGACAATGTGGAGCGTTGAACCTTAAACGTTGAACTTGGACTGTGCTATGCCCAACAGTTTTCTAGGAACCGGGTGGAAATTTCCGATGGGATTAGACGAGAGCAGTGGTATTGCCATGGCTCATGACGAAGAGACTATCCGCCAATCCATCTGGATGATTCTCACGACCGCACCGGGCGAACGAGTAATGCGTCCGGATTTCGGTTGCGGCATCCATGACTTAGTGTTTGCGCCGAACACTCCGGGGACGGCCGGTCAAGTGATTGCCGAGGTGCACCAGGCGCTGGTGCGTTGGGAGCCTCGCATCGACGTACTCGATGTCGATGCAGAGCCTGATGACACCCAACCCAATCTCCTGTTGATCGCGATCTCTTACCAGGTGCGCACCACGAATAACCGCTTCAATCTCGTCTATCCATTCTATTTGGAGTCTTAAGCCATGCCGATGCCCACACCGAAGATCGATCCTCGTTCGTACGATGAGGTCGTCCAACAAACCAGCGCTCTGGTGCAATATTACACCGGCTGGCAGCCGTCCAAGATCGGCGCCGACGCCGGCTCGGCGCTCATTCGCATCTTCGGTCGCATGGTGGAACAAATCATTGAGCGATTGAACCAAGCGCCGGAGAAAAATTTCCTTGCCTTCCTTGACTTGATTGGCGTACAGATTTTACCGCCCAAACCCGCAAAGGCGCCGCTCACGTTTCAATTGGTCGCCACTAGCCCCGTCGATGCCCTCGTCCCAGCGGGCACGCAAGTCGCCGCATTGCCGAGGGAAGGAGAAGATGAGGAAACGATTTTTGAAACAGATAGTGACTTAGTGGTGACACGCGCACAGTTGGCGGCGTTGTTCGTTCGTCAACCGAGCGCGGACCAATACGCCGATAACACCCCGACGCCCGCCAACGCCGGGAATAGCGCCTTTTCAACGTTCGTTGGAACAAAACTGATTGAGCACAGTCTGTATCTCGCCAAGGACGAGATCTTTACCGCACCTGGCCCTAAGACAGTGACCCTGCGCATTGGCTCGTCCAATCCTAATGGATTAGCCGCGTTGCCCATTGTCTGGGAGTATTGGGACGGAACGAACTGGAGCAACCTATCTGCAAGCGCTACCGTTCAGGCTGGCCAATGGCAAGTGACCATGACTAACCTGCCGATTCCTGCGCTGACGACTATTAACGAGCTGACGGCGGCCTGGATACGCGCTCGACTTAACACCGCCTTGCCGCCCGGCGCTGCGGCGCCGCCGGATATGCAACGGATCACAACCGAAGTAACCGTAACGCGCAGCGGTTTAACGTCGGCTCACGGGTTTGCCAACAGCGTGCCGCTTGATCTGAGTAAAGACTTTTATCCGTTTGGTGAGCAGCCAAAGCTGAACGATGCATTTTATTTGGCGATTCCCGAAGCTGCAGCCAAACCGAACGCTACGATCACGGTCAACATTACACTGAGTAATCCTCCTCCCGTCCCCCCCATAGCTTCTGCTGATCTCGCCATCACATGGGAAACGTGGGACGGCGCGAAATGGGCGCCGCTGTCGGTCCCTGCAGCTGCTGTCCCTGTAGCTAAATTTACCGCGTCTGGGTCTGTTGCGTTGACCTTACCTGCCACCGTTGTCTCACGCGTGGTCAACAGTGAAACTGGCTATTGGTTGCGCGCCCGTATCACGCAAGGCAATTATGGAACTCCTGTAACCCCGCAAGTCACCACCACGCGAGATGACAAGGGCGACACCTCTGTGAACGTCGCAATGACTGGCGGCTACGGGCCCCCATCGCTAGCGTCGCTGACTCTGGATTATATCTATACCTGGAGTGGCGATTTCACGGCTTGTTATACATACAATGACTTTCTCTACACTGATCAGACTGCCGCCGCCGCAAAAGGGACCCCGTTTTCTCCTTTTATCGCCACCACAGAGACTCGACCAACTCTCTACTTGGGGTTTGACCAGCCCTTCGATAATCGTCCTATGGCGCTCTATTTCCAGGTGGATCCACCCCGACCTGGGGAGATCGCGGATGCCGTTCGTGCACCAGTCGCCAATGCCTCCCCGCCCCGGGTGGTATGGGAGTACAGCGGCGCCACTGGCTGGCGCTCGTTGGGGGCGGTTGATGAAACGAAAGCGTTCGCGGAAAGCGGCCTCATTCGCTTTATTGGTCCAGCGGACTTCACCGCTCGCACTGAGTTTGGTCAGAAGTGTTACTGGCTGCGCGCTCGTTGGCAAGATGGGACTTTTCTTATCCAGCCGCGCTTACGACGTGTGTTGACCAACACGATGTGGGCGACGCAGGCTACGACAATACATAATGAAATTTTGGGCTCCAGCACCGGTGAGGCCAATCAAAGTTTTTACACCGCCCAAACTCCTGTCTTGCTCGGTCAACACCTGGAAGTGCAAGAGTCGGATATGCCCTCTGCTGAGGATCAAGCGTTGCTTGAAGCCTTGGAGGGGCAGGACGCCATTACCGTCACATTGGACGAGACTGGCCAGCCCGAGGAAATTTGGGTGCGCTGGCATGCCGTCCCTGACTTCTACGGCTCCGGTCCGCGAGATCGTCACTATGTCATTGATTATCTCACCGGCGAAGTCCGCTTCGGTAATGAACAGCACGGACTGGCGCCGCCTGCTGGTCGCAATAACGTCCGTATGGCGCAGTATCGCACCAGTAGCGGGGCACAGGGCAATCGCCCTGTAGAATCCATCACTCAGCTCAAGACCACCGTTCCTTATGTGGAGAGCGTAATCAATCTGGAGGCAGCCGAAGGCGGGGCTGACCAGGAGGACCTGGAACGGGTGAAAGAACGGGGACCGCAAAGCCTACGCCATCGCGGTCGGGCCACTACCGTGCAAGATATCGAAGACTTGGCCTCTGAGGCGGCGCCTGAAGTCGCCCGCGCCCGCGCCCTGCCTCCTGCCTTTGATCCCAATACCCTGGAATGGTTGCCGGTATTTCATCTGCCTCTCACTCAAGCTGGTGAAATCAGCGTCACAGCGAAGTGGGAAGGCGGGCAAACTCTTACCCTTATAATTAACGGTCCGGGTAGTGGACTCCCGTATGCGCAAGCAACGGGGAAAAGTGACCAAACCGTGAAATGCACGGTCGCCGCTGATCGGTTTGTCCTCGGTGACCTGTGGCGCGTCACGATCGTAAATCGTGACGCCAGCGCCGCGCGTTCGGGACGAGTAGAAATCACATATCCTGTTGGTTCTCTGGACGTCCCACTTGATAATATTCCCGCCAATACTGCGTATACGCCTAAGAGCCCGATTAGACAGGGTGGGCAGATCGAGTTGGTGATTGTCCCTCAGGATCTGGCGCCGCGACCGACGCCGAGCCTCGCTCTGCTTGCCCGTGTAAAGGAATATATCCTCGCACGTTGTAGTCCCACCGTAACCTTCCAGGTGACAGAGCCGGATTGGGTGGAAGTCACTGTTACCGCCCAAGTGACGCCAGCGTCCTTTGCTGCGGCTGAAGCGTTACAGGCAAACGTTGTGATTGCGTTGGAACGGTTTCTCCACCCCCTCACGGGCGGGTTCAATGGTTCGGGGTGGCCGTTTGGTCGACGGCCGCATGTGTCAGATCTCTATGCCGCGATCGAGTCCGTCGTGGGAGTCGGCTACGTACGCTCGCTGTCGGTTGTCAACCGACCCTCGCTAGCTGACATCGATCCCCCCCAGCCGGGCGAAACCGCCGAAGATGCCGTGACGCTCCCGCGGTTGCCAAAAGAGCGGCGGGACCGGTTCCTCATTTTCTCAGGCCGTCACCAAATTACCGTGGCAGCCTCAGAGGATCAGGCGTAAGCGGAAGCGGAGCACAAGGACAAGAACTATGACCATCCCATTACCAAACCTGGACGATCGCTCGTATGCCGATTTGGTGGCAACAGCTCGCACGTTCGTTCCAAAGTTCGCGCCCGAGTGGACCGACCCTAATCCTACCGGCCCGGGTATTGTCCTGG
>CAZUFQ010000313.1:0-7559 GCA_964618735.1 uncultured Enterobacteriaceae bacterium | reverse complement strand
AGGAGGCAAGTATGGGAAAGGGAGGAAGCCAGGTTCGGAACATCTTGTGAAGGGAAGGGAGGAGGTAAGGTTGGCGGTGGAGGGATGCATGCAGTTAGGGCATGCGCCAGTCGTAAGGTCTACTGTGTCTGTTCCCAAGTCCGGTTTCTACTTTCAACGGTAAGCGCGAGAGGAAAGTGTGCAATGAGCAAAATCACCATTGCTGCTCAGCCCTATCCCTGGCCGTATAACGGAGACTTACGTCCCAAGAATACGGCCCTACTTATCATCGATATGCAAGCCGATTTCTGCGGGAAGGGCGGTTATGTTGATCTCATGGGTTATGACATTTCCCAGACCCGCGCCTGTATTGGACCAATCCGTCGCGTGCTGACGACGTTGCGCAACAAGGGGTTTCACATTATTCATACCCGCGAAGGACACCGTCCAGACCTGTCGGACCTGCCGGCCAACAAACGTTGGCGCTCACAGCAGATCGGCGCCGGCATCGGCGACCCCGGTCCGTGTGGTCGCATTTTAGTGCGCGGTGAACCGGGGTGGGAAATCATTCCTGAGCTGGCCCCAGGACCCGATGAACCAATCATTGATAAACCGGGCAAAGGTTCGTTTTACGCTACTGATCTAGAGTTGATTCTGCGGCGGCGTGGTGTGGAGAATTTAATCTTGACCGGCATCACCACCGATGTTTGCGTCCATACCACTATGCGCGACGCCAACGATCGCGGTTTTGAGTGTGTGCTTCTGGCGGACTGCTGCGCGGCTACAGATGCGGGCAATCACACCGCGGCGTTGAAAATGATCACGATGCAGTATGGCGTGTTCGGCGCTGTTTCCTCTTCTCAGCAGCTCTTGGAGGTCATCTTATGATGGATATGAACCGACCCATAGTTATCGAGGCCGAACCGTATCCGTTTGAATTTGTCCCGACGCAGTGCGCTTTGCTGATTATTGACATGCAGCGTGATTTCTTGGAGTCCGGCGGGTTTGGCGAGATGCTGGGCAATGACGTCTCTCAGCTGCGTCGTACGATCGGACCGAACCGCAAACTGTTGGCGGCTTGCCGCGCCGCCAGGCTCCAGGTCATACACACCCGTGAAGGTCATCGGCCTGATCTGGCCGACTTGCCGCCAGCCAAGAAAGTCCGCGGCCGCGGCAAAACTTGTATTGGCGATATCGGCCCGATGGGTCGCATCCTGGTCCGCGGGGAGTCCGGACACGACATCATTCCTGAACTCTCTCCTTTGCCGAACGAGCCAGTCATTGATAAACCGGGCAAAGGCGCGTTCTTCGCCACCGATCTCCACGCCATTCTCCAGAACCGCGGCGTCACACAACTCCTTGTGACTGGAGTGACCACCGAGGTTTGCGTCAACACCACCGTCCGCGAAGCGAACGATCGGGGCTACGACTGTCTCGTACTCGAAGATTGCGTGGGCTCTTATTTCCCTGAGTTTCAAGAGATGGGTCTGAAAATGATCAAGGCGCAAGGAGGTATTTTCGGCTGGGTGTCGAACTCGGCTGCAATCCTCACTGCTCTTAGCTGAAGTTTTTGACAGCGCCTCATCACTCAACCTGGACACGGGGTATACTATGACAACTGCAAAACCCAAACTGTGGACGCCCGGAGACTGGAACGCCTTTTTCGGTTTTGGGACCAACATCCTCGTTAATTTGCTAACGTTAACTGCTTTGCTGCGCTTTGTGCTGAAGATACCCGACGCCCTTGTCTTCGGCCGCATTCTGCCGGCCACTGGCATGATGCTCTGCCTGAGCACGATGTACTATGCCTGGCTCGCCTACAGTCTGGCGAAAAAAACGGGACGAGACGACGTCTGCGCGCTGCCTTCCGGCACCAGCGTGCCCCACATGTTTGTCGTTACCTTTGTGATCATGTTGCCGATTGCAGCCAAGACCGGCGATCCAATCAGAGGGTGGGAAGCTGGTTTGACGTGGGTGTTCATTCAAAGTTTCGTACTCATGCTGGGCGGCTTTATCGGGCCCACCATTCGTAAGATCACGCCGCGTGCGGCCTTACTCGGCACGCTTGCCGGCGTTTCCATCTCTTTCATCTCCATGCGACCAGCCCTGGAAATGTTTATGACGCCGATGATTGGTCTCGTCTGCTTCACGATTATCCTTTTGAGCTGGTTCGGCGGCGTGCGTTATTTTCAAGGGATTCCGGCAGGTTTAGTCGCTCTGGCTCTTGGCAGCTTCATCGCGTGGGGTTCAACCGCCCTCGGCCTCGACTATGGAGGAATGAGTCTCGAAAAGCTCGGGCAATCGGTCTCGAACTTTGGTTTCTCATTTCCGCTGCCCGCCGTCGGCCACGTATTTTCGGGCTTTGAATTCTTGGGTGTGATCCTGGTTACGGCGATCCCCTTCGGCATTTATGATTTAGTTGAAGCATTAGATAATGTTGAAAGCGCCGCCGTTGCCGGCGACAGTTTCCCAACGACGCGAGTCCTGACCGCTGATGGCGTGGTCAGCCTCATTGGCTGCCTGATGGGGAATCCATTTATCAACGCCGTCTATATTGGTCATCCTGGCTGGAAAGCGATGGGCGGACGCCTTGGCTATTCGGCCATGACCGGCGTGATGGTGATCATCTTAGCGTGGTTTGGCATTATTTCTCTGATGGTGGCGCTCATCCCTGTTGTCGCCATCTCGCCCATTCTTCTTTACATTGGCATGCTGATCGGCGCCCAATCATTTCAAGAAACGCCAAAGAGCCACGCTCCGGCGATCGTGCTCTCGCTCACGCCGCATTTGGCCGCCTGGGGGAAGCTGCAAATCGACAACGCCTTGGCTGCGGCGGGCACGAATGCTGGGGCAATTGGTCTCGATAAACTGAGTCAGAGCGGCGTGCTGTATCACGGTCTCGAAATTATGGGCGGAGGATCGATCCTCGCCGGTTTGGTGCTGGCCGCAATAGCCGCATTCATCATCGATCGTCAGTTTCTCAAAGCGGCTGGCTTCGCATTAGCTGGGTCGGCGTTAACGTTTTTCGGTTTCATGCACGGCGAGAAAATCGGCTTTGGTCAGACCCCGGTCGTCGCCGTCAGTTACCTTGCTGTGAGCGCTATCCTCGTGGGTTGCGCCAAATTCGCCGTCGTGACGGCAAAAGCTGACGAGACTACTGCCCATGAAATAGTCGGCGAGTTGCCTGAACCGGCGGCGTAACGATCTGTGATAGAGAGCTATTACATAAAGCAATGCAAGCGGACAATTTTCACTGGTCGCCGCACGTTGGGAGCCTGGATTTTACCACGTTGCAGTCGCTCTATCGCGAAGCACGGGTGACCCCCACCGAGGTTGTGCACGCCGTGTACGACCGCATTGCCTCGCGTGGCGAAGATCAGGTGTGGATTCATCTGTGTACACGTGAACAGGCGCTAGCCCAGGCGCGAGAACTGGAACAACGTCGACAGCAGTCGCCACAGCCGTGGATAGAGATGCCTCTGTATGGTCTGCCCTTCGCTGTGAAAGACAATATCGACGTTGCCGACCTTCCCACCACTGTCGCATGTCCACAATTTGCGTACACGCCTGAGACGTCGGCCCCGGTCGTCGAACGTCTCCTCGCTGCTGGCGGCATTCTCATCGGGAAAACGAACCTGGACCAATTCGCCACCGGACTTGCCGGCGTTCGCTCTCCTTTCGGAGTTCCCAGAAATCCATTTGACGAACGCTACATTCCAGGCGGCCCCAGCTCTGGATCGGCTGTGGCGGTAGCCGCCGGTTTGGTGAGTTTTGCTTTGGGAACGGACACCGCCGGCTCCGGCCGCGTTCCAGCCGCTCTCAATAATCTTGTCGGCTTAAAGCCGAGTCGGGGCCTGCTCAGCACCAGGGGCGTGTTTCCCGCCTGTCGATCGTTGGATTGTGTCAGCATACTAGCGCTCACCAGCGCGGATGCGCGTGTGGTGCTCCACACAGCCAAGGGCTTCGATCCTGAGGCCATCTATTCCCGACGAGAAGCCGATGCGCTTGATCTTACGGCGCCGCGGCGCCGCCGTCTGCGTTGCGGCGTGCCGGCGGAGCAAGACCTGCGATTCTTTGGAGACTCCGAGGCGGAGCAATTGTTCGAAGCGGCGGTTCAGCGTGTACAACATCTTGGAAAGGTGATCGAGATCGACTTTGCGCCCTTTCGCGCCGCCGCCGAACTGCTGTATAACGGACCCTGGGTCGCTGAACGGCTCGCCGCTGTCCAAAAATTCTACTTACGCAACCAGGACGCTATTCACCCGACCGTTCGCACTATTCTGGCTGAAGCCGTTCATTATTCGGCGACAGACCTGTTCCACGGATTGCACCAGCTGGAAGCCTACAAACAGCAAGCGGAGGTCGAGTGGGAGAAAATGGATCTCTTGATTGTTCCCACCGTCGGCGCTGTGTACACCAAGGCTGCGTTGGCGGAGAATCCCCTCACGCTCAACGCCAACCTCGGGTATTACACGAATTTTGTGAACTTGCTCGATTGTTGCGCCGTCGCCGTTCCGAGCGGGTTGTACGCCAACGGTCTTCCCTTTGGGGTTTCTTTCATTGCCCCGGCGCTACAAGATGAGCTGCTCTGCGCTTTCGGTGCGCGGTATCATGGGTTGGTCGGCGGCGCGCTGGGAGCGACAGGAGTTGAGCTGCGACAAATCGAGAATACCCAATTTGTGAAGGATTCAGCTCAGACTGCGCCCGCCATTGTGCGGCTGGCTGTCGTGGGCGCCCATCTTTCTGGTCAACCATTAAACCATCAGCTGCTGGACCGCGGCGCACGGCTGATTCGCACTTGCCGCACGCAGGCCTGCTACGGCTTGTACGCCTTGCTCAACACCACTCCACCCAAGCCGGGACTGGTCCGCCGCGACGCGAGCGACGGCGTAGCGGTCGCGGTTGAGGTGTGGGCGATGCCGTTGGAAGAGTTTGGCTCGTTCGTAGCTCAAGTGCCTGCACCGTTGAGCATCGGCTCAGTCGTGTTGGAAGATGGAGAAACGGTCAAAGGGTTCTTATGCGAAGATTACGTGACCCGCGACGCCGTCGATATTTCCAGCTTCGGCGACTGGCGGGAATTTCTGCGGCGCGGCGCACCTGGGCTAGGAAGTGACCGTTGACGAAGGGGCGTTTCTATGAAGACCACACGTGCGTCGATCTTTTGTGAGGCTTTTTATCTGGAGCCGCTGGACCCCTTTGGCGGATGCTTGAGATGAAGTAGAACAGCAAGTGATGAGACGATTGCAATGTGCAAAAGTTGAGCATGAAAAGCCGCAGAGTGTTTCATTTATGACAGGACTAGCTGCGAAATATACAGCATGGACAAGAGACAAGACGATGGCTTGTGTTCCATAAAAACGCCCAAGCGTTGAAGAATATCTTGGCTACTATTCAGAAGAGTTCTGCTTGGCCCGCTCTTTGCTCGATTGGGGGCTACCCTAGGGAGAATTTTGGGTGAGGAGGACGATATGAGGAGCAAAGTGAGCAGAGCCTTGACTGCTGGAGTGCTACTGGCGACGGTAGGCGGAAGCCAGCCCAGCGTCGCCGACGAGGACATCCAACAACTGCGCAAGCAGTTAGCCGAGCAGCGACAGCTCATGGAGGCAATGGAGAAACGATTGGGTGATTTAGAAGGAAAGGAGAAAGAACAGAAGAACAAAGGGCTAGACGCAGGCTATATCCCTCATATGAGGGATGGGATGGAAAAGCAAGACATTTACGACGGAGGGTTTTTCGTTAAGACCAAGGACGACACTTTCTCGCTGAAGATTAATGGCTTTGGACAGTTCCGCTATACTTTTTCCTCGCCAGAAAAGGGGAAAAGCAACAACAATTTTGACTTGGCCCTGGGACGGTTGGCGTTTTCCGGCCATGTCTTCGATCCCAAGTTTACCTATTTTATGCAATTTGAGGGAAGCACGTTTGGGAACAACAACAACGTGACATTGCTGGATTGGTGGGGGCGCTACACCGTTGCTCCGGAGTTGTACGTGCAGACCGGGCGGGGCATTTTATGGTACAGCCGCCAGTTTATTACCCATCCGGGCACGCTGCTCTTCCCAGATCTATCGCAAGCAGATCTCGCCTTCAGCCTTTATCGCGGCATTGGCGGTCTGGTAGGCGGAAGGATGGGTCCAGTGTCCTACACTGGACAGGTGACGAACAGCGTACGCGCGTTGGACGCGGGGGGCCAGCAGAACTTCGGTCGGGATATGGCCTTCACTGGACGCTTAGAGTGGGATGTCCTGGAGCCCTATCGCTACATCGAATCCCTGCCGCTAGCGCCGCCGAGTTCACCCCAGCTCTCGATTGGTATGGCTGGTTCACTCAACCCGGTGGATAGCGCCTCGGCATTTCAGAACGTGATGCCTGGAGACCGCACGACGAACGCGACCCTGGATGGAGGCTTTCGCTGGCAAGGGTTGACCGTGCAAGGGGCAGGCTATTTCCGTTACAACAATCGGCGCGCTGCGAAAGGGAGCACTGACTGGGGGTATTACGGACAAGTGGGCTACTTCATCGTGCCAGAGTACTGGGAACTGGCGGCCCGCGTCTCGGGGGTGGATTTCCAAGAAGCCAACAACCCGGACACTTTCTATAAAAAGACCACGGAGTACATGGTGGGTCTCAACTACTATCTCTACGGCCATGGCTTGAAAGTGCAGCTGGATTACAGCTTCCTGGATCAGGATCCTTTCACGGGCACGAACCGGAGCAATAACCGGGTGCGGTTGCAGACGCAATTTCTGTTCTAAATAAATAAGGAGGAAGGAAGGATGAGGATTATTAGTACTGAGGGGCGAATATGGTCAGGGTCCTGGGTGCGTCGTGTCGGCGTCGCCACAGTAGTGATCTTAATAGGGACGTCGACATGGGCAAGGGAGACCAGGGCCGCTGACGCCGCGCCAATCAAAGTCGGCATTTTACATTCGTTGAGCGGCACGATGGCGATTAGCGAGACTTCTCTGAAAGACGTTGCGCTTATGACCATCGAAGAAATCAACGAAAAGGGCGGCGTGCTCGGACGAAAAATAGAGCCTGTGGTGGTGGATCCCGCGTCGAATTGGCCTTTATTCGCCGAGAAGGCGCGTGAGTTGATTCAAAAGGAGAAAGTAGCGGTCGTGTTTGGTTGCTGGACGTCAGTCTCGCGCAAGTCGGTCCTGCCCGTGTTCGAAGAACTCAATGGATTACTTTTCTACCCTGTCCAGTACGAAGGTGAGGAGTCATCCTATAATGTGTTCTACACCGGCGCGGCCCCGAATCAACAGGCGATTCCTGCGGTGGAATATCTGATGAGCGATCAGGGCGGCGGCGCGAAGCGGTTTGTGCTCTTAGGCACCGACTATGTCTATCCGCGTACGACAAACAAGATCCTCCGGTACTTTCTGAAGTCCAAGGGCGTCTCGGAAGACGATATCATGGAGCAGTATACTCCCTTCGGCCACAACGATTACCAGACCATAGTTGAAGATATCAAGAAGTTTGCGGTGGGGAAGCGGACAGCGGAGATCTCGACAATCAACGGAGATTCCAATGTTCCCTTTTATAAAGAATTGGCGAATCAAGGAATAAAAACAGAA
>CAZUFQ010000312.1:0-7569 GCA_964618735.1 uncultured Enterobacteriaceae bacterium | reverse complement strand
TCACTGCCGGAGGAGTCCCGTTGCCAGAGATTGATTACCGAACGATGGCGTCACGTAAAGTCCCCGGGTTGTACTTGATAGGAGAGATACTGGACTGTGATGGACGGATCGGGGGATTCAATTTTCAATGGGCCTGGGCGACGGGGTATATTGCGGGTCACGCCGCGGCGAAAGTGTAAACTACGAGGTCCGCTTACCCAACATCGGAAGCGGTATGGTCTTTTTCACCATCTTCTAATATTGCGACGTCGCACCAACGCTCAAGCGTACGCCCAAGCTCTTCTGATTTAAGCGGTTTACTCAGATAGTCATCCATCCCAGCGGCTAAACAGCGCTCTCGATCGCCCTGCATGGCATTGGCAGTCAGCGCTATAATAGGAAGCCTCTGTGTTGGAGCGGATGGAGAACGAACAGAGGCAGGCGATAAATCGCGCTCTCGTTCTTGCCTGGCCTCTTGCGTACGAATTACTCGGGTAGCCTCAAAGCCGTCCATTTCCGGCATCTGACAGTCCATGAGAATCGCCGCAAAAGGTCCGTCTTGCTCTAACCTGGCTAAGGCTTCTTTTCCATTGACGGCTACGCTTGTTTGATACCCCAATTTCTCCAGCAAGCGGAGAGCAAGTTTTCGATTGACCGAGTTATCTTCCACGAGCAAAATCCGTTGCTGGGTAGGATTGAAATTCTTCCGGGTCCCTGACAACACCGATGGAATCACCTCTTCATTTCTCAACAGTGTTGACAAAGTAGTTTTTTCTACTTCTTCAAGACATACGGTAAAGTGGAATGTGCTCCCTTGTCCAACAACGCTCTCCACCCAAATCCGTCCGCCCATCAACTCTACAAGATTACGGCAGATCGTGAGTCCAAGTCCGGTCCCGCCAAACCGACGGGTCGTCGAACCATCCACTTGGGAAAAGGCTTCAAAAATCTGTTGCTGTTGTTCAGGTGGAATGCCAATGCCAGAGTCACGTACGGAAAAATGCAGGTCATAAGTCACACCTCTAAGGTCCAAAGCCTGAGGGTAGGCGTCTCGACTTGTGACAGGTGACTTTTGGCTCGTAACTTCTACTGTGATTTCTCCCTGTTCGGTAAATTTGATGGCGTTGCCCACAAGATTGAGGAGAATTTGCCGAAGTCGGCCTGAGTCTCCATTAAGAAAAGCGGGCGTTTCTGAAGTGATCTTATACTGCAACGTCACTCCTTTTTCGCTTGCCCGGAAAGAGAGCAGCTTGAGTGTTTCCTTTACCATTCCACGAAGGGAAAAAGGAAGAGGATCCAAGGCGAGTTTCCCCGCCTCAATTTTAGAGAAATCGAGAATGTCATTGATGATTGTCAGCAGGGCGTCCGCAGAATGTTTCAGAGTCGTTACTAGATCCCGCTGATCCCCTGTGAGATCTGTATCAGCGAGAAGATCCGCCATGCCAATCACACCATTCATCGGCGTGCGGATCTCGTGACTCATGTTAGCGAGGAATTCAGATTTCGCCTGACTCGCCGCTTCCGCCTGATCCTTCGCGAGAGACAAGTTCCGCAAGAGATCGACATTTTCCAATCGTAATCGCAACGAAGTCACAATGGACGTGTGCAAATGATTCGACACGACGAGGACAACAACACTAAAAGACAGCGAAAGAAACCCCATTGCCAGTGAGAGGGAATCTCCATGAAGAAGAAGCTGCACGACGCAGGGAAGAAGATCTGGAATAACAAAAGCAAAAAAAGCCGCCCGAACCTCAGATAGTGTCGCGAGTGCTCCTGCCGCCATGCCGCCGGTAAGAAACGTCAAAAATACTTGATGAACAAGGGATTCGTGCGGAAAGAGGAAAATTCCAGTGCTCCCCCAGACCACGCCGGAGATTCCGGCGCCGATCGTGAAGCGCGTAAGCCACGGACGAACCTGTTCTGGAGCTGGATTTGCACGCCGGTATGCTCGCACGAGCAGGGAACGCGCTGCCGTCAGCGTGAGAACCGCCCCTACCCAGAGCATTAGAGCGTGATGCGCAACAACACTCCAGAGAACGGAAGCGGTAATAAAGGTATTGAATAGAGTAGCGACAAAACCAGCCGGGGCTTTGCTGTACAAAAGACGAACTTGCTCAGCAAGAACCCCTTGCGTTTGGGAATTTACCTCAGCCGTATGGCGCTTCTCTTCCACAAGCGAGATTTGCTGTGGAGGAAGAGGAAGATTTCGCTCAGGGTGTTTTGTTGAACGACGAGAAACCTCAACCACTCTATAGGTATCGGCGTTCGGTGATGGAAGTTTACCCAATGAAGCAGAGGCGTCTTTTATTCCTTTCTGCAAACATCAATCTCGATACGACGTATACTCTCGCCCGAACGCCTCACGAGCAATGACGCCTTTCATGATCTCCGGGACGCCATCGCCGATTTCTAATCCCACGACATCGCGCCAGCGTTGCTCAAGCGGCGCGTCCATGCTGTAGCCATAATGACCGTGCAAAATAATGCAGGCATGAATCGCTTCAGCCGAGAATTTCGGTCCCATCCATTTCGCCATCGCCGCTTCCTTGGTGTGTTTCAGTCCCCGCTCTTTCAGCCATAAGCATTTGTACGACACCAGCCGAGCGGCTTCGAGGAACGTTAGATATTCGGCAATCTGAAACGCTACCCCTTCAAACTTGGCAAGCGGTTTGCCAAACACTTGCCGTCCTTTTGTGTACTCAATCGTTTCTTCCAGCGATTGCTGCGCCGCGCCGACGCAGGCCAGGCCAATAATGGCGCGATTAAAATCGAAGGCAAGCATCGCTTGTGCAAAGCCGGCGCTCTCATCACCGACACGATTGCGCGCTGGAATACGCACACCATCAAAAAAGAGCGAACCGCGCTGCGTCAGTCTCTCACCCGGAGTTTTATAGACTTGTCTCGTCACTCCCGGCGCATCAAGAGGCACGAGAAAAGCCGAAATGCCGCGTGCACCTTGGGCGCCCGTACGGGCAAAGACGATGCACGCGTCCGCGTAACCTGCAAACGTAATCGACGCCTTCTCACCGGTAATGACATATTCATCCCCGATCTTCGCTGCTCGCGTGGTAATGTTTGCAGCATCTGAGCCAGCGCTCGGTTCGGTGAGTCCAAAAGCAATGACTGCATCGCCAGTCGCATGGCGCGTCAACCATTCGGCCTGCACTTCGGGATGGGCGTAGCCCGCTAAGAGTTCAGAAGCGATCAGACCAAGTTGAATAAAGAGACTGTAATTAAAGTCACCGCGCGACAGCTCTTCGGTCATGACGCCGCACGAGACATAGTCCGCCATCTGCCCGCCAAATTTTTCCGGCACTCGCAGGCCGAAAACGCCCAGCTTGGCAGCCTCACGGAGTTCTTCTCGACTGATCTTTTCGCCGCGGTCCCAGCGAGCATAATTCGGCATCAGCTTCTCTTTGGCGTATTGACGAAGCGATTGTTGCAGTAAGAGCTGATCTTCGGTGAAAGCAAAATCCATGAATACATACCTCGCGAGATAGATTGAATCATTGCGTCAGTGAATCATCGCGTCATTGATAAAGATAAACTGTCAATGACTCAATGGCTCAATCACCTGATGACTTAATCTCTCAACTCCCTTGCCTGCGCCAGCAGGATCTCCCCTTTAATCCGATACAGCTCCGCCTCGTAGAAACGTTCCCCGGTCCTGTCTACAAAATCCAACGCTTCGGCCGCGGTCGCGAGCCCTTCTGCAACCTGTCTTCCCTTCCCATATGCTTCGGCCAGCAGAGTTAGCATGTACGTCTGGCCCTCCTCCGCTCCCGAAGCCCGATAGGCAGCGAGCCCCTGACGTATCTGGACACTCCCGGCCTCTTCGTTACCCTCCTCGACCAGCGCCCAGCCCCGTGCGATAGCTCCCCACGCCAACCAGAATGGCAGCCCTTGCTCAGTCGCCAGAGCAATCACTGCCTCTGCTTGTTCTCGCGTTTTCTGCTGCTCCCGACGGCCGCAATGGACAAAAGCAATAAAAAAGGTGGCGGAAGCCATACTGTTGGTGTGCGCCAGTTCTCGGGCTAAGGTCAGCGCCTCTCGGCTTTTCCGCAACGCTTGGTCTGGATAACCAAGCAAGAGGAGAGCATTACTATAAAATGGCAGGATGGTCATCGCTGGGTCCTCCCCGTACACGAAGGTCTGCACGCGCCGCTGTTGGGGATCATAGGCCACACTGTTCTCGCTATAGGTTTTAGCAGCAAGACACTCCCCAAGACAGAAAGAGACCTCTCCCAGCCCTCTATAGGCCCACAGTAGGAGGGAAGAGTCTTGTAAGCGCTGGGCTAGGGAGAGCATCTGTTCCCCATACTCCCGCGCCCTTGCGTAGTCCGCACGGCCCGTATAAAGCTGCTGGAGCCCCCATAAGACAGGAAAGAGTTGAGCGGTTTCTCCCAACTGTTGACAGAGTTCGTAGGCCCTGGTGTACGCGCTTTCTGTCTCTGGAGCCGCATAGCCCCTGGTAGCGAGCAGAAGGGGGCCAAGAGTAGTTTGCAGGGTAAGCTCCTGCTGGACGCGTTCAGGTGTGTCTGGCTGACGGTGAACCAACACCACCGCCTCCGTTAGCAAAGCCGCCGCTTCGGTATTTGCCGACCGCTGCACCGCTTGTTGACCGGCGAGATGGAGATATCGCACCGCCTTTTGGGCGTTCTCCGTGCGACTGTAGTGATGGGCTAGCTCACTGTAATGGTCATCTAAAGTGGCTTGGTAGAGGGCTTCAATCGCTCGCGCCGTGCGCTCGTGTAGGGTCCTACGTCGCTCCTGCAGCACCGTGCCGTAGGCCACTTCCTGCGTCAGCGCATGTTTGAAGAGGTATTCGACCTCGGGAAACGCAGATTGTTCGTAGAGAAACTCTTTGTGTTGGAGTGCAGCAAGCAAGCGATAGAGTTCCTCTTCAGGTTGGGAGACGACACGCCGCACAAGACTTAAGGGGAACTCCCGTCCCATGATTGCCAATTGCTGCAAGAACTCTTTCCCTTCAGTCGACAGTCGATCCATACGTTCAACCAAAACCCCTTGCACGGTTTGTCGAATGTGTAGGGGCGCACCTGGATGTGCGCCCGACCACCCTGGGCCGACACGTAGGTCAGCCCCTACACCGTCGCGCACAAGGACACCTTGCTCCACTAACTCCTGGACAATCTCCTCCATGAAGAACGGCGTGCCTTGGGTCTTCTCTAGAATGAGTTGCTTCAGGGTCTGTAGGGGCGCAGCATGCGGCGCCCCTACGATCGTCTCCAGCAAAGCGTCAAGAAATTCTTCCGCTTCTACTTTTCCGAAGGGCGCCAGTCGCAGTTGCGTGTAGCATGTCTTGCCGCCCCACTCATGCCGATACTCGGGCCGGTAGTTCGTCAACAACAAGATGCGGGTGCTCGCCACGCTCTCGCCCACGGTGTCGAGAAACCCCTGAGTCTCGCTGTCGATCCAGTGCAGGTCTTCAAAGATAAGGATCAGCGGCTGGTTGAGACTCTCGCGCACCAACAGGCGCTTGAGGGCCTCAAACGTCCGGCGGCGACGGATCTGCGCGTCCATCTGTTGGAGAGAAGAGGCAGGGTCCTCAATGCCCAGCAACGCAAAGAGATAGGGCAATGTATCTTCCAGGCTCCGATCCAGCATAAGCACCTTGCCGCCAATTTTCTCGCGCCGTTTCCGTTCATCATCCTCTACCTTGATGTCAAAATATTGCTTCAGCAGCTCAATCAACGGCAGATACGGCGAGGCTTTGCCATACGACACGGAGTAGGCTTCGAGCAGGAGACCGTCTGTTTGGGAGAGGAGTTTAAATTCGTGGAAAAGCCGCGACTTGCCGAGGCCTGGCTCACCCATCACGCCCACGATTTGCCCATGGCCGGCTTTCGCTTGCGCCAGAGCAGTCTGCAGCTGCTCCATCTCACTCTGCCGCCCAACAAGCGCGTCAGCCCACGCCGGGCCGCCACCTGAAGCCGCGTGCGTAGCGGGCCTGCCCCAAGGACTTCGTAGACATGAAGAGGAGTTTCTACTCCTTTAATCTCCGCTGCTCCCAAGGCTTTGAGATCGAAGTACCCTTCCACCAGCTTCCGGGTGTACTCGGTAATCAGAATTGATCCTGGTGTGGCCATTTGCTCCATACGGGCGGCCAGATTCGTTGAGTATCCCACTGGCACGTAGTCGGTGTGCAGATCATCTTTGCGGATCGAGCGCACTACCACTTCGCCGGTGTTCACACCCACCCGCATAGTTAAGGGCGCACCATGTTTAAGACGCACCTGATCTCCGTAGCGGCGCATCTCCTCTTGCATGCGCAGCGCAGCATACAATGCCCGCTGGGGATGATCTTCATGGGCGAGCGGCGCGCCAAACAAGGCAAAGATGCCGTCACCCAGGGCTTGGGCCACGTATCCTTCGTAGCGATGCACGGCGTCCATCATCAGTTGTAAGGCGGGATCGATAATCGCGCGGGCCTCTTCCGGGTCGAGCCCTTCGATCAGCGCGGTCGAGCCTTTGAGATCGGCAAACAGCGCCGTTATCGTTTTGCGCTCGCCGTCGGTTGCCCCACGGGCTTCCAATACTGCTTGCTCAGCGCGGATGCGCTCGGCTAAGTGCGGCGGCGTGTAGGCAATTGGGGGTTGGGTGTTCAATGCTAGGGATCGGGGGGAACTCAGGACTCGGGATTCAGGACTCGGAACTGGCGAAGCGCCAATCCACACAAGTCCGCGACCATCCGCTTCGGAAATTTGCGGATGAGCGAAAAGGAGCGCTTCTTTCAGGTCCTCCAGCAAATCATTATCCAATTCGAACTCCCGCCGCAGCGCCCGATAGGACACCCGTCCCTCTCGCTGGAGCCAAGCAAGCGATTGCGCCACCACTTCTGAAAATTTCATCCGCCAGATGCTTTCTTAGTGTGGATAATGTCTACTGCATCCTATGGCGGATAACGCTTCCGAACAAGGCGCAGAGCGTAAAGCCCTTCGTTCGGTGATCAATCATCGAGCTTACGAGACGAAGCCCGGTAAACCAGGCTCGCAGGAGGCTTCAGTCTCTTTTGTTGCGTGAGCACGAAGCTTCAGATCCGGGCAGCGAGTGCACCAATCTTATGCCGTCTAGGTCAGCCGCCCTTGTCGCTTGTCATAGCTTTGGTATACCTGTTGCGTTGTTAAGGAGGACTGCGTGGCGGGCGCAGAACTGAAGCATATTTGGTCACTGTTTTCCTACTCAGTCCTCAGCACTGGAGGAGCCTTATGGACTTTAGTTATTCATCCGAAGAAGAAAAGTTCCGCCAAGAAGTGCGGTCGTGGCTTGAAACGAATATCCCAGACGACATCCGGGGGGGCAGAGAAGAAGACCTTTCTCCACCGGAACGCTGGGAACGACAAAAGGCTTGGCATAAAAAGCTGCACGAAGGCGGCTGGATCGGCATTTGGTGGCCAAAAGAATATAGTGGTCGTGGGGCCTCTGTCATCGAACAGGTCATTTTCAACGAAGAACTCGCGCGCCTCGGGGCCTCGTCTGGCGTGAATATGAGCGGCGTCACGCCCCCCGGTCCTACCCTCATGCAGTGGGGTAGGGAAGGGCAAAAGCAACGATACCCCCCGAAAATTT
>CAZUFQ010000311.1:3546-7579 GCA_964618735.1 uncultured Enterobacteriaceae bacterium | reverse complement strand
TCTTTAAGGTACTACGGTTGGCTTTTGGGTGAATCAACAGGACGATCTCACGCTGAGGAAAATCGCTTTGCAGGCGTTGGACGACGGCAATAGCAGGATCGTGAGGATCCCGCACGCCGCACAGCAACTGAAAGGCGGGGTACTGCAAACGGCAGAAACTTGCGAGCTGGTCGTATAAATCCGCCGAAGCGCCCTTCAGCGGTTTCAACAAGGAGACCGCCGGAAGAAGCGTGGCCTGGGGCAAGGGCTGATCAAATAATCGCCGAGCCGCGTACAACGTAAAGAGATAATAGAGGCAAGCGATCAGCATGAGCCCAACGAGGGGCCAGAAGAGGAAGGCGTACATGGGCAATTGTAGGGGCAACCCCCCGTGGTTGCCCAAGGTTGGGCAAGCGCCAGGGCCTGCCCCTACAAGAAATGGAGGTTATTACGCCGCTGTCGACGAAGCGACGTGTGATTTCGCGGCGATGTGGCGGCGGGTGCGCATGGTGCGGAAGAAGTCTTTGCCTTCTTGCCACATGCGTTTCCGCTCTTCCGGATCGCGCGCCATCTTCTTGACAGCTTTGAAAATGTATTTCGGACGCAGATAGTACGATTTGTAAAACTTCTCCACCGCAGAGAAAATCTCTTCTCCGGAAAGATTCGGGTAATTGATCACACATTTCTGATAGCCGGTTTCATCGACCATATCGTCCGGCTGGATGTACCCGTGCTCAACGGCGTAGTCATAGAATTCCGTGCCTGGGTACGGCGACGCCAACGACACTTGGATCGTCTCAGGGCTCATTTCCCGAGCGAACCGCATGGTTTCTTGGATCGTTTCTCTCGTCTCGCCAGGCAGGCCAAGAATGAACGTACCGTGGATGAGAATGCCGAGCTTGTGGCAATCCTGAGTGAAACGCCGTGAGGTTTCGAGCGCTACGCCTTTCTTAATGTTCTTCAGGATCTGGGCGTTTCCTGACTCGTATCCGACCACAAAGAGTCGCAGGCCACAGTCCTTGAGCACTTTGAGCGTCTCATAATCGACGTTGCCGCGGGCGTTCGTGGACCAGCACATACCCAAGGGTTTGAGTTGTTGAGCAATTTCTCGCGCCCGTTTGGGGTCAGCGGTGAAGGTGTCGTCATCGAAGAAGAGTTCCTTCATACCGGGAAAGAGGCGTTTCATCTCTTTCACTTCTTCGATGACATTTTCAACCGAGCGGGTGCGATAGGAGTGACCAGTGGTGACTTGCGGCCACAAGCAGAAGGTGCAACGCGCTGGACAGCCGCGGCCAGTGTAGAGCGAGACATACGGATACTGGCAATACGGACTGTTGTATTTGCGGAAGTCGAGATCGCGCGCGTAAATTTCCGTGACGAACGGCAAACTGTCGAGTTCGGGGCTCGTAAGAGAAGGACGATCAAGATTGTGATGAATCTTCCCGTCTTTTTGATAACTGATACCAAGGATGCTTTGCCAGTCGCGGCCTTCAGCTACTTCTTTCATCGAGAAGTCAAACTCTTTGCGACCTGCAATATCGATCGCCTCTGAAGCCTTCAACGTTTGTTCTGTCGCCGCCGTCGCATGCCCGCCGACAAAGGCAATCACGCAATTGGGATTCTGCGCTTTGATCATCTCCGCCGTGCGCACGTCCATTTTGAACGAGGGCGTGCTGGTATGGAGCACGACAAAATCGTATTCTTTGGCAATATCAACCGTTTGTACTTGGTTCAGTTTTTCCGGGGGAGCATCGAGCACCCGGCTGTCTTTAATCATCCCCGCGGGATAGCAAAGCCAGGTCGGATACCAAAACGACCACACCTCGCGCGTAGCTTGATACCGCGACCCTGCGCCGCCATCGAAATTATCGTATGCAGGGGGATTCAAGAACAACGTCCGCATTCCCATCTCCTTCCGCTCAGATGTCGAGCAGACTTTCTGATTTCCCTTAGCTCGGAAAATTGCAGAAATCCTAGTATAAGTTGAACATTATACATACGAGGGAAAGGAAGGGAAGTAACGGGTAATGGCAATGGCGGATAGCTCGTTCGCTACGCTCACTCTATGGCTCGCTCACTTCGTTCGCTTTATGGCTTATGGCAGAAGCGTGACCTGCTATAGAGCGAGCAACGCGAGCGAGCCATCTGCTATAAAGCGAGTGAAACGAGCGGGCCATCTGCTATATGCCAATTGATGGACAATCAGAGGTCCGCTATAGTACGGCTGCTTCATGGTTGTGGCGGCTGTCATTGTTGGGCCGAATGGGGGACTCTCTCCTCTCTTGTCATTCGGCGGGCTTTCTCTCTGTAAGCGGGCTGTGCTGACTGCACAAAAAGCTGGGGCGTCGCGGTGTCACCTTTACATTGCTGGCGACATAAGCGTGGTACGGCAGGAGCTTGAGCATGATCCACGGATCACGAGTCAGTTGGTGTGGAGTCTTGATAAAGAAGGGAGTCCCCCCGACATAGAGCCGGAAACATGCTGGCTGGTTTACCCGGTCAATTCCATTTTCCGTCACCCCCTGATTGCAGCTCTTCTTGCCGCTCATCCTCGGCAATACCCCCTCGTTGTTACAGATCAATCCGGCAGTCCGCTGCTCGCACTCGTGTCCAGTCAGGAAGGTCGGCAACTGTGTCAAGAACTTGCGCACGGGAAGACGCTATGGGAGACCACTGTACTCTCAGGCAGTGGTTGCACTCGAGTAGCTCCACCTCCCGGTCACTTCTTGCACGGGCTGAAAGCTGGAGATGATGTAGCCATACAGGAAAACAAGCTCCTGCGTTCGTTAGAAAACTCGCGAGATGGGGTTGTGGATACACACCTGAACCGGAAACTCTCTCGCCCGCTCACGCGTTGGTTCCTGCGTACGCCGATTACGCCGAATCAGGTCACGTTACTGGCTGGATTGCTGAGCATCCTCGGCGCCTTGTGTTTTCTGCCAGGAGGGTATCTGGGGCCGCTGCTCGGCGCACTCTTGTTGCAATTCTCTGCCGTGCTCGATTGCTGTGATGGAGAAATTGCGCGTATCAAGTTTATGGAATCGCCGCTTGGCGATGTTTTGGACATCGTCTGCGACACGGTCGGATCTCTTGCCATCTTTTTAGGGCTAGGTGTGGCAGTGTGGAAGAATGGCGTTACTCAGCACGCGCTCATGCTCGGCGGGATCTTAGCATTAGGGGGAGTGTTGTCTTTTCCGTTAGTCACGTTAGCCGAGAAAACGGAAGACGCGGGCAAGCAACGCGCCGGTTGGGAAGACACTGTTATTCATAAGGTGCTTATTAATCTCACGAATCGAGACTATTCGGTGCTCATCCTGGGGAGCGCCTTGGTGGGGCAACTGAGTTGGTTTCTTTGGGGGGCGGCAGTTGGCGCCCATATCTTTTGGTTAGTGTTACTCTGGCTACTGGTTCGGGCGGGCCGCTTTGAGCTCGTGCGCAGGCTCTGGGAAAGATAAAGGGATATGAAAGCAAAACGTTTCGTGGTTGTCGGGGTGTGGAGTCTCTGGATGATACTGCTGGGTGCTCGATCTCCTCTAGCTTGGGCGCAAAATGATGAACCTCCTGCTGCGCATGAACATCAGGAGCACCAAGCGCCACAAGCTGAAAGGGAACCCATGGCCGGGCCTCAACATGATCAAGATATGGCGACCATGACGCCGGAAGAGCATGCCGGCGGGCATCATCACCATCGACCGTCGATCCTCCCTCCGGATGAAGACAAGGCCTACTCTGAACTGAATCATCACATTGCAGGGGTATTCGTGCTGTTTGCCGGCGGCCTCGCCTTACTGGCGGCAGCGGGCGGACAACGGTTTGCGTGGGCGCGTTATGGCTGGCCTGGGTTGTTTTTTTTCCTGGGAGTTTTTCTCTTTATTCGACACGATCCAGAATCCTGGCCGTTTGGGCCGTTGACGTTCTGGGAGAGCGTTACAGATGCGCAAGTCTTGCAACACATGCTGTTCACGCTCATTGCACTTGCGATCGGGGCTATTGAATGGATGCCTTGCCGCGGCCCGCTTTCTCACTCGGCGTGGGGCTGGATTTTCCCTTTTTT
>CAZUFQ010000311.1:0-3536 GCA_964618735.1 uncultured Enterobacteriaceae bacterium | reverse complement strand
TAGACGAGGCTCGGGCTTTGCAGTCCGTACACGGCGGGCAGGGCCATCCATTGCGCCGCCAACACCGACCACGGTCCCATGGCGATCACGACCGCATCGGCGTCGATGATCTGGCCATCGACCTCAACGCCGCGCACGCTGGCTGCATCGGCGCGGCGCACGAGGCCGGCGACCCGCCCCTTGTGCAATCTGGAGCCACGCGACTGCGCCGCCGTCATCATGGCTGTGGTGAAGGTGCGCGGCGGAACGATAAGGCACGCTTTCTCATCCGGCGTGGGGCTGGATTTTCCCTTCTCTGGCCGTTTCCGCCGCAATTATGTTGTTCATGCATAAACACGGTGAAGGCGCAACGGCGGACAAGATCTACCGTCATCATTCGATTATGGCGACATCCGGCATCATCGCCATGATCGCGAAAGTGTTGGACGATTCCCGATCGTCCAATAGCAAAATTAGCAGCTATGTCTGGACGGGGCTCATCACGTTTGTAGGCTTCATGCTGCTCATTTATTCAGAATAAGTCAGAACGAGAGTCCGAGGGCAAGCTGTGGGGGAGAAAGCTGCCAGTGACACGGGCGATGACTACAAGGCCGATGAGATTATAGACTGCTTCACGAACTCGCTTGAGCGTCATGAGGGTGAGCCCTGCTCCCTCGTCAAGACCTAAAAGGCCGCAGAGAAAAACTCCGCCGGCTTCTTGGACGCCGAGAGATCCCGGAATGACGAGCCCCGCCACAGTCATAGGTTGCACCATGGTCTCAATAATCAAACAATAAGTGGGGGGAACCGAGACTCCCATCAAGTAAAAGAAAAACTGAACCTCTGCAGCGCCCAACAACCACCCTAAAAAATGGAAAAAAATAGAAGCAAAAAACCCCTGGACATTGTTATCGTAGAAACTCAGTAAATGCGCGTCGACGCTCTGCGCCCGTTCTTGCCACTGCGCCACTCTGCGCCAACGCGGGAAGAGCCGTCGCAGTCCGCGGACCGCCATGCCGACCAAGCCGCGCCGTTGCCAGCGGATGAGTAAGGCGCCAAACCCATAGGCGAGGAAAAGCAGAGGGACAAGCAACCACCAACCCGCTCGTATCCATCCCATATAGTGCAGGAAAAATGGTAGACCTAACAAAATAAAGGCGATTTGCGAGATGGTCAGAGCAGTTTTTGCTGCGACAATGGACGCCAGACCGGCATCAGTCGTAAGACCATGGGCGCGCAAGAGATAGACCTTGATCGGTTCACCGCCGACATTCGCGGTCGGCGTGAGATTGTTGATCGCCTCCCCAGCAATCCGGGCGAGCGAAACGCGCCACAATGGGGTCGTCCGAGCTGCACTTGTCGGAGGAATCGCGCACACCCAGCCTTGAGCGTCACACAGCGCAATGACGATGTAAGGCGTGAGCAGCAGCGGGGCGTTCCAGCCAATATTGCGCAGATGGTCGATGATCTCGCCAAGGCCGACACTCCAGACCAGAAAAGCCAGGAGCGCAATCCCGCCGAAGACAGCGGCAAAATGCAAACCGAAACGCCGCTGACGGGGTGAATTATTGAAGGATTGAGTCATTGAACCTTTAGGGGATTGAGTCATTTGGTCATCGGGTCATTGAGTCATTGACGAAAACAGTTTCGTACGGAAGCGTTCGTTTCCGTTCTTCAATGATTCGATCGCTCAATGGCTCAATGAATCAATCCACGCAAGGTCGCCAGATTTTCCCGGTCCTCATGACAGTCCGCGCTCTTAGGGGTTTCCAAACACATCGGTAAGCCCCAGAAACGTTTGTCGTTCATCAACAGGCGAAATGCTTCAAGACCAAGAAATCCTTTGCCAATATGCTCGTGTCGATCAACACGACAACCGAGATCTTTTTTGGCGTCGTTCAAGTGAAACGCTACGAGTAGATCGAGACCAATGCTCTCATCAAATTCAAGAAATGTCCGATCGTATCCCTCTTTCGTGCGTAAATCATAACCAGCCGCGAAAGCGTGTTCAGTGTCGAAACAGACGCGCAGTCGTTCCGGGGCCTTTGAAGCGTCGATGATTTGGCGTACTTGCTGAAACCGATAACCAAGGTTTGACCCTTGCCCTGCAGTGATTTCAATTGCGAGTTTTGTGGTGAAGCCAGCACAGGCCTTGTGCATATCATCAATAGATTTGGCAATCGTTTTGACGCCAGCCTCTTCGCCAGCGCCCACATGAGCGCCGGGGTGAGCAATCAGGTATGCGACGCCAAGCGCTTCGCAGCGTTCCATTTCATCAATCAACCCATTGACTGATTTTTTGCGGAGCGCGTCATCAGTCGCAGCGAAGTTATACAAATAGGAATCATGCGCTACGATAGCGGTGAGTCCCGTCGTTTTTTTTGCGGTGTGAAAATTGGAGATCTCTTCTTCACTGAGCGGTTTGCTGACCCATTGGCGGGACGATTTGGTGAAGATCTGAATCGCCTCACAGCCGACGTCTTGGCCTTGGAGAATGGCTTTATCGACGCCGCCAGCAATCGACATGTGTGAACCCAGCAACGGTCCTTTGGGTGTGGATGCTTTTTTAGCCATGCGCACCCTTTATGGGACCGTCGCTCGCAGGTCAAGGAGGCGAACGTCAGTCATTCAAGAGCTTCTCTCACCTGGGAAATTTATGAAGGCGCGCCAGACGGGAGCCCCGCGAGTTCACGCACCACAGTGATCAGCGCGCCCCAGTCGAGTTCGCCGCGGTTCTTCGCGAACGCCGCCCGCGCATGCTCATGAGCAATATCCGCAAGCGGCAGCGGCGCGAACACTTGCTCCGCCAATTTGCGCATCAGGCCAACATCTTTTAACCCGAGACGGAGCGCGAACCCAGGAGGGACGAATTCGTTGTGCGCCATGCGCGTCCCATATCCTTGAAACAACGGCACGGGTAATAACGCTTTAACTACGTCGAGAACCCGTTCGACCTCAAGTCCCGCCTTCTCCGCAAGAGTAAACGCTTCGCTGAGCGTTTCGATAGCAGAAACAACGAAGAAGTTGCCGACTAACTTCAACACATTGGCAAGATGCGGTTCTGTGCCGACCACGATGACGCCTTGTCCCATGGCATTGAACAGCGGGCGGCAGCGCTCGATGATGTCGGATGGTCCGGCGGGACAAATCCACAATTTTGCCGCCGCAGCGGCGTCGGGGCGGCCGAATACCGGGGAAGCAAGGTAATGCACGCCGCGTTCTTGATAGCGCTGCGCCAGTTCTTTAGAGAGATCAGGCGAGACCGTACTCATGTCAACATGGACACTAGCCGGCGTGAGCCCCGCAAGAATACCATCCTCAGCCAAAGCAACTTGTCGCAGCGCAGCGTCATCGGCCAGGATACTGAGGACGACCGGCGCGCTCTCGGCGACCGCACGCGGCGATGGAGCCCACGTTGCGCCTTGGGCAAGTAAACTGTCGGCGCGAGATTTCGTCCGGTTATGGACGCGCACGGCATGACCCGCCTTGATTAAATTCTGCGCCATCGGGCAACCCATGTAGCCGAGACCGACAAAGCCAACTGGTGTTCTCATAGT
>CAZUFQ010000310.1:0-7613 GCA_964618735.1 uncultured Enterobacteriaceae bacterium | reverse complement strand
ACGCACAATCAAATCCTAACGTATCGGCGTGTGCGATCTGTTCAATCGTTTCTTGGTAGCGTACAGGTTCGGATTGCGTCTCCGCGCACGGCATTTGATAAAATAGACCAAATTTCACGACATTCCTCCTCGTCGGCCCAGTTCGGCAGATCGGCGCCAATGGTCCGAATCTTTTCCTTGTGGCCGCCTTTTCTCTTGAGCACGGCGACGCCTCAGCTGTCAAGCGGTGGAAAGGAACGGGAGTGGTTCAGTTTGACGCAAAAAAATGGCTGGGTAGCATGACCAATTTTTGATGAACCTATTCTCAGTGTCCTTTTCCCCAGGAGAGGTGGTGTCCCTTTCCCCTTCTTGCCCAAGCCGCCTCTCTTTTTCGTGTCGAATAAAGGTACGTCTGCCACCGGATCTACACACCGCCCACCACCAGAGCAAGGCGCCGCAAGGGATAAACGCCCTTTCCTCACCGCTTGACTTTTGCAAAGCAGTTCGTCTACGGTCTAGTCTCGTGCTGGTAGACCTGAAGCGGGAGGGAAGCAGCGAGCCAGGCATGTTCTCCGCCGCCATTCTGCCGTTTCTTCTCCTCGGGCATCACCCTTTTCACCAGGGAGGAGTCTATGAAGAGCATGATCACTCGTATGATGGTGATTGCTAGCTTGTGCTGCACCGTGGGAGCAACACCAAGCTGGGGTGGTCCCTCGCCCAATCCGACGGGGAATGTCAATAACCAGGGGAACACCGCCACCGGCGGCTCCGCGCTGGGCAAAAATACCACGGGCTCTTTCAACACGGCCACGGGCGTCAACGCCCTGAGCGCCAATACCACGGGGCTGCGCAACACGGCGATCAGCTATCAAGCCCTGCTCGGGTCGACGACGGGCGCGGCGGCTCCATACCAATAAAATTCGCGTGGTGCTGGCCCGGCGACTCCTCGTGGGCCTCTATGTCAGCCAGTGCAAAGGGGAATCCTTCTCGCTCCAGCGCTGTTTGGCGGTGTAAGGACAGCACGAAGAAAGGAGGACGGGTCAAGGAGACGTGTGGATGCCCAGCATTGGCGGACTTCGACATTATCGTGGACGACGATAGTCAGTCCTCATGTCCGAGTGAAGCCGCCACCGCATATCCTCCTGAGCCGACAAGAGCTCGAAACGGCGATTGGATACATCCATAAGTTTAACCCTGTCCTGGTCAATTGTAGGAAAAGTGATTCACGGGGCTTGCGCTCCTTTAAAGGGGCGATAATCGGCAATTATGGCCAATCCCATCTCCCAGTTTTCCGGGGTTTTTCGCAGTTTCTCCTAACGCCTTGACGGTATCTGCTTGACGTCAGAAAAAGCCGTGAAAAACCTAGGTACGTCGGTCTGATCTCGACCAGCTGTAAGAAGTTCGCCATGGTCGTACTGACGCGATGTGGCGAGAAAGTACCCCCGATATGTTATGGAGAGCAGCGCAGGCTTTCAGTGCACCAACGGCTTGTGCTCCTCGCGCCCTACTTCGAAGTGTTCGACGAGCGCGAGCTCTTCCTGTATTTCGTCAAATAATTTGTTGCGCTCCTCAAGCGTCCGTGCTCCACGGAAATTTTCTAAAGTAGCGGTCACTTCGGTGAGGATACGGTTGCGCCGATGCATATCCCGCAACAGCGGCGCAAAGGTCTCCAGGAAGATGCATTCCGCGTGGCTGAGCCTTCGAGTCCGTATCGCACCCATAATACGGCTCCTCCTGTTATCCTTTGCCCACTACAGTCGGACGGCGTACGAAAAGAGACACATATTTAACTAGTTAACAAAGAAAATTTATATTTGTTTTTTTGTTGACTTTTTGCTTTCTTGTATAGTAGAGTTCGTTCTTGTGGCTCATAGGCTATGATCCCTCGCAGCGAGGATTCCTGCGGCGTTTTTCTTTGTGAAGGGCGATTTTGATAAAGGAGGACGGCACAATGCAAGCGAAAAGAATGCTTCTGGCTTTAGTGCTGGTTGGCGGATTGGCAAGGAGCGGACAGACCGCGCAGGACGTGACTATCGCGAACCCCCCAACAAATCCAGTCAATGTCAGAGTCACGAACACGCCGCTGCCGGTTAGTCTGCCGACTACGGTAGGCGTGAACGCCAGTCAGGTGGGGACCTGGACGGTGGCGATCAGCGGGACGCCGAATGTGAGGGTGACGAATCCGGCGACCAATCCGGTATTAGTGAAAGGCGTTGACCTTGCGGGGCCACGAGAGCCTTTCCAAATAAGTGATAGCATTCTTATGGAGGACGGGGATAGCGGCGCCTCTAAGTTCGTTAGTGTACCTGCAGGCAAACTGCTCATTTTAGAGACGGTCTCCATAGACTGATTTGTTCCCCTGCGCCAGCACTATTCAGGTTATCTTCCCGTTTCCTCTCGTCTTCTCGGAGGACCAACGACAGTGTCATCTTACTTACCATATTTCGAGCACCACACAACTCCAGTTCAGACGATATTTAGGGCCAGTCAGTCGTTGCGAATCTATTCCCATGGATCAGTAGGAATAAATATGGAGCGAGGCCCAGATCACAGCAATCTGGCTAGTGTGGGGTTTGGCCTTTCTGGTTATCTTGTGGACTTCCCGTGACCTCCCTACCGGCGCCTATGTGGCCGTGTCGGTAGTCACAATGAAGGATCAGGCTTTCTTGTGTCCTAGCAGAATAGCAGGCTACAAGGGACACGAAGTCTGGAAGCGTACCGGAAATGAAGAAGTTGTTAACTCGGTGTCCGATAGCTTCCAATTATGGCCACTCCAACTCCGCAGTTTTCGCGTCTTTTTGCGCCCCGAGTCACTTGTGTCAAGGCGTTTGCGGCAGAGCTCAAAAACCCACAGTTTTGGCCCCTGTTTGCACGTCTTTCTGAATACTTGCTCTCGCAAGCGATGTTGTTAGCAGTAGACGGCGCCATGATGCAAGACGCGTCCCTCCAGGGGAGTGGGTCGGTTTGCCCCATTACCCTGGCTTCGTCTCTTTTTCTTCTTCCTCTTGCATACCGAGCGCCTCACGAGAAGGAACACCTCAGGCAAGCTTGTCCAGCAACCGTCACTTGGGGTATAGTCCCGGAGCTAGCCAAGCGCTGAAAAAAGGAGGAAAGCACATGGCAGATAAGAACGATCTCGCAAAAGGTCTCAAGATGCGCAAGAAGCTCACGGGAAAACGCTTCAGCAAAGGCGGCCCGACGGCGCTCGCCGAACTGGCGCCTGACCTCGACGAAATGCTCAATGAGGTGATCTTTGGTCGCGTGTGGACACGACCAGGGCTGGAGCTCAAGATGCGCAGCGCTATTACCATCGCGGCGCTCACCGCTATGCAACGGCTGCCACAGTTGAAAGGCCACATCGCAAATGGCCTCAACGCCGGCCTCAGCAAGAAAGAGATCACCGAAATTCTCATACACATGGCCTTCTATGCTGGAGTCCCCACTGCCGTGAACGCGTTTCAGCTCGCCAAGGAAGTGTTCCAGGAAGAAGGCGTGTGAAAAGGGAGGAAACAGAGAACCGGGGAAACGGAGAGCCGGAGAAAAGAAGAAGGCGGTTGCTCTTTGATCCTCCGATTCCCCCATTCCCAGATCCGTTTTGCCCAATCACAACCTACGAGTGAGGGCGGGGTTTCTGCTCTTGCTGTAGAGGGGAGAGAAAAATGGCGTGGCCGGTCCGCTATAAAGTCGTCGGACTGCTGTTTTTGAGTACGATCATCAACTATGCGGACCGGGTCAATATCTCGGTGGCTGGGTCAGACATCATGCGCGAGACCGGGTGGGACAAGGCGCAATTCGGGCTCGCCCTCTCCGCTTTCTTACTTGGGTACGCGCTATTTCAATTTCCCGGCGGCTTGATTGCGGATCGCTGGAGTCCACGCAAGGTCCTTGCTTTCTCCTGTTTCGGCTTTTCTGTATTCACCGCACTCACCCCATTCGGCCAAACGTCTTTCATCCTGCTCCTCGTCCTGCGGTTTCTGGTGGGAGCGTGTGAATCCGCCAGTCTCCCCGCGTTAGCTGCGTTCAATGCTCACTGGGTTCCTCGTCAAGAATTTGGTCGCGCACAAACAGTGAGTATATCGGGAACCTCGATCGGGCAGATGCTGGCTTATCCCACCACCACTTGGCTCATTCAGATGTTTTCCTGGCCGATTGTCTTTTACTTCAACGCCGTTGTCGGGTTCCTATGGATGACTGCATGGCTTCTCTATACTACTGATACCCCACGGGAGCATCCGAAGACCACCGCAGCTGAGGTGCAGTACATTGAAGCGCACCTGCTCACCACAATCTCGCATGGGAGGCCCTCGTTTTGGTCGATCCTCGTCACCCCTTCGGTGCTCTTTCTCTGCATCTCATACATGCTCTACGCCTTTATCGCTTGGATCTTTATCTTATGGTTTCCCACTTATCTTATCGAGGCGCGCGGGTTCTCCCGCATAGCGATGGGCGGCGTCGGCATGCTGCCGACATTTGGCAGCTTTTTGGGAATGGTTACCGGAGGCGCGATCTCGGACTGGCTCCTGCGCAACGGCTATGGCGCGCGAATGGCGCGGGCGCGATTTCCTGGTCTGTGCACGGGGCTGGCGATGCCGTTCTTGCTCGCGGCTGTGCTTGTCCCATCGACCATACTTTCCGTTGCGTTGTTTGTACTTTTCTACTTTGTTTTTTCTCTGTCTGTGTCAGGTTTTTGGAGCATGCCGCTGGAACTGGCGCCGCGGGCGGTCGGCGCAGTCGGCGGCGTGATGAACACGACCGGCAATTTCGCCGGCGTCTTCGGACCGGCAGTCGCTGGATTCATCATTACCTATAGCGGCAGTTGGGTCACCCTTTTTTATCTTGCCGCCGGCTGCGGCGTTCTCAGCTGTATCGTACTTATGTTACTGGTGAATACTGATCCTATCGAGCTGAAGGGGGTAACGCTCACAACGGCGGAGGAACAGGAAACGCGCCTAAGCGTGGGACATTAGAACCGTTCCTCCGCCCACCGAGCGATCGCCGAGAAAGCCGGCTTGTCGTCCCACTGGTAAGCACGGTAAAAGGAAGCATCTGGTGTGCCCAACAAGGAGGGGACGTTATGAATACTGCGATGCTTTGCACGGCGTTGCTAGGGCTTTTAGTGTTCGGCCTCGGGTTTGGCGTGTCAATGACGCGAGGAGCCACGAATACAACCTCTGGCTATAATCAAGACCCAACGGATCGTCTTTACAAAATGGTCCGCGCACACGGCAACACTACTGAATACGCGCCGATGTTGGCCATCTTGATGTTGCTCATCGGGGCGCGGAATCCTTCAACGTGGATGCTGTGGACGATGTGGCTGGTGACTATCTCTCGCTATCTTTTCGTGGCGGGCATAATTACGAGCCCAACGTTAGCCAAGCCGCATCCGTTGCGATTCATCGGAGCGTTGGGAACGTATCTGGGTGGAACCGCTCTCTGTGTCGACGCCTACCTTTCTATTTAGTGGACTGAGATAAAAAAAATTGGCGGGGTTCCAACCCGACCGTAGACAAAGATGTAAGGTGGGAGGGCACAATTAAGAGATTTGGAATTTTTGATCAACTGCAGTGCGCGGACGAACAGTCAGAGAGTCAACGGATCCACAACATCCTCGACCAAATTGTCTTAGGGGACCAAATAGGATTCGACACCGTATGGCTTGGCGAGCTCCACTTTGGTCGTCGATCTTCCATTCTCGCTTCACCGTTGATGATCCTGGCCGCAGCGGCCCAACGCACCACTCGCATTCGGCTCGGCACAGCCGTTTCATTAATACCTTTACATAGTCCCATAAAAATGGCGGAAGAAGCCGCGACTGCCGATGTCTTGAGCAATGGACGGTTAGAGTTCGGGGTTGGTCGGGGCACGGCGCCCGTTCATTACACTGGCTACAATGTCCCACAAGAAGAGAGTCGCGAGCGTTTCGAGGAGACGCTCGAGGTAATTCTTAAAGCATGGACAAACGAGCGTTTTTCCTATCAAGGTAAATATTTTCATGCAGAAGATTTATCCGTTGTCCCCAAACCAATCCAAAAGCCGCACCCGCCCATTCGTTTGGCCGCTAATAGCCCAGATACTTTCTCTATCGCAGGGCGACTAGGTTTTCCAATCTTCTCGTCGCCTTTAATTAATCCGCCAGACAAATTAAAGGAATATATCGGCGTGCATCGTGAGGCCTTGAAGCCAGGGGTCCGGCAAGACACAGCCCTGATGTTTTCCGTGCACGTTTCCCACAGCAAAGCGCAGGCGCGAGAGGAATGTGAAGCTAGTTTGATGAACTTCTTTCGGGCGGCCGGCGAACGCTTGCGTCCCTTGGGGGAGACGACGATTAAAAGTTATGAAGCGTTTCAACAGGTCATTGCGAAGATGGAACGGGCAACCTACGAACGCGTGGAACGCATGAGCGTGTTTGGCGACCCGGATTATTGTGTCGAGCGCATCCGCGCCCTACAAAAGGAATTTCACATGGACGAATTCATCGGATACTTCAATCAAGGAGGATTGGTGGAGCCGGCGACCGTCAAGCGCTCCATGGAACTGTTTGCTAAAGAAGTCATGCCGCATTGCCGCTAATGCACCACACAACGAAGCAAAAGAAAGGAACATTATGACGTCGGAAGAGCAACGAAACCTTGAAGTCGCGAAACGTTACGAAGAATTGTACAACACGGATGTCGAGCGGTTTGTGCACGAGTGTTACACGCCAGATTGTGTAGCCTACGCGATGGGCGGCGGGGCGATTCGCAGCCCGGAGCAATTTGTCCGTGTAGAAAAAATGGTGCTCCAAGCAGCGCCAAGACGAAAAATGCGCGTCGATCAACGGCACGCGACCGGGAACGTGGTGACGGTCGAAGCAGTTCTCCTTGATCCTGATAAGGGACCAGACTGGCAGTTGCCCTTCTGCGCCGTGCTGACCTGTAAAGATGGCAAGATTGCCATTGATCGCACGTATGCGGATTTTACTAAGTGGCCGGGATTCTAAGACCTTCGCTAGGAGAACAGCAATGAAATTTGGCATTGTGCCGATCAATCTGCAAGAATTTACCAACCCCGAGGTCGTAATTCCATTCGTACAACGCGCTGAAGCGCTGGGCTATGAGTCAGTCTGGACGGCTGAGCACGTGATTATCCCCATGAACTACACCTCGGTGTATCCTTATAATCCGAGCGGCAAGGTGCCATTTGCCGTTGACGCTGCCATTATCGATCCCCTCATAGCGCTCACGTTCATTGCCTCCGCCACGACACGGTTGCGACTCGGCACTGGAGTCAACATTTTACCGCAGATGAATCCGCTCTATCTCGCCAAATGGGCGTCTTCGCTGGATCATCTCTCGCGTGGGCGCTTCATGTTAGGAGTTGGGATCGGCTGGCTCCAAGAGGAATTCGAGGCGATTGGCGCACCGTTCGCACACCGGGGTAAACGTGCGGACGAATACTTGCAGGCGCTCAAAGCGGTTTGGAGTGGTGAAGAAATAAACTACCAAGGCGAGTTCGTACGCTGGCAAGGGTTTAAGATGCGGCCACGCCCGGCGCAGCCCGGGGGCGTGCCCCTCGTCATCGGCGGTGTGAGTCCTTCCGCCATTCGTAGAACGGCCCGCTATGGCGACGGCTGGTATGTGATCGGCAAAGAT
>CAZUFQ010000309.1:0-7624 GCA_964618735.1 uncultured Enterobacteriaceae bacterium | reverse complement strand
CCAACGCCAATAGCTGAAAGTCGCGCGCTCTGCTATGGCAAGACGACAAGAAGACGAGGACAAAAGGGGCTGTTATGAAGTTTGGCTACTTTACCTTAACCGATAATCCGCCTGCATACGGTTCCGCTCGGCGAGATCCGAATCAGTTTCTGCGCGATGTCCTTGAAGAATGCCAGATCGCAGAAGAACTGGGGTATCACTCCGCTTGGGTCCCGGAACATCATTTCGGCTTGTTTGGCTGCTTGCCGTCCCCGTCTGTTTTTCTTTCTCATCTAGCGGCCAAAACAAAAAAGATTCACTTGGCTCCAGCTACCGTACTACTCCCTTGTCAGCATCCCCTCCGGGTTGCTGAAGAATTCGCGCTGCTCGATTTGTTGAGCGACGGACGCGTCGTGTTCTCGGCGGGGCGCGGCTACGATAAACGCGAATACGATGCGTTTGGGATTCCGTTCGAGGAAAGTCGTGACCGGTTTAGTGAAGGGCTAGACCTGTTGCGCACAGCCTGGACACAGGAAGAGTTCACTTACAAGGGGCGGTTCTATTCACTTCCTGAACCAACCTCGTGCTTGCCGCGCCCTGTACAACAGCCGCATCCTCCCATCTATGTTGCTTGCTTCAGTCGTCCAACGGTTGAAATGGCTGCGGAACAAGGGTTTCACACTCTGTTTGCCCCGTTTGCCGCCGCCATGATGTTTGGCAGCGTCGCCGCTGCTGTCCAGACGTATAAAGAACTCGCCTCCAGTCGCGGTCACACGGACGCTCGTGCTAAGTGTTCATATTTTGTAAACGTTGTAGACACGAAGGCCGAAGAATTGGCGACCAAAGAACGCTTGCGGCTTTATCTCCATTCCGTCTTACCCGCGTTTCCCAGAGACCGCGCTACTGCGCCGCCGCATATTGCCTACTTTGCAGATATTGTCGAGCGCCTACAGAAAATGAAGGCTGAAGATTTTGGTGAGCGCAGCGTCGTAACGGGCGATGCCGACACGTGCATTTCTATCCTCAAAAAATGCGAAGCTGCAGGGATTGAAGAGGTTATTCTCTATTTCAATTTTGGACTGCTTGATCACAAAAAAACGGTGCAATCGATGGAGCGTTTTGCCCGTGAGGTGATGCCACATTTCTAGTGTGGCGTCTCGAGGGAAGTGGTGTAATCTAAAGGAAGGAGCGCTGGAACATGCGAGTTTCGTTGCGCTCCATCCAGGGGACAGGAGCCCACGTTATTTACACTGCGGATCGCACGCCGCCATTTTTCCGGCCGCATCCTTTTCGCATGATTCGCTTGCGGCGTAACTACCCTTTGCTTCCAGGCATTTCAGCACGTCATTGAAAGGAACCGTAATGCAGTTGCGATAACACATGGGTGAGTCATTTCCGCCGGCAGCCGTCAGCTTGTCAGTCATATATGTCGAAATCGCGGCAACACGGCTTAGCACGTTGGTCTCGCCTTTTTCGGCTGGCCTGGACGGTTTATAGTCAACAGGATAGCCATCGGCTGCAGACGCAAAGTTCGTAGGAAAAAGCAATGCTCCCAGAAAGGAGCCACTGATGATCCAGCTTGTCAGTTTGTGCAAATGCATACACTTCCCCTCCTCAAGCACAAATATAGATGGGGTTTCTCTTACCTGCCCTATCGAAGTTCCGCAACTCCGATATCCTTTGCGTGCTTTTGCTAATCAAGCATGGTCCATCATCAGCCGATAACACCAGAGTTGCTTATGCAAAGTACCTTGATGCGCCTCGCTCCTTGGAGTCTGCGGCTTTTTTCCGTTGCCATCGCCCTATGGTGGCCAGCTATTTGCCGTGATCCTATTTATACGCCACGACAAGCGCGCTTAGCTGGTCAAGCTCTTCATCTACCATCCTCAGCTCCAGCAATCTCAGAAGACGAGCACGCCCTCGCTATTTTCTGGGGGTGGGAAAATCGTTCGCTCGTTTCCTCCCATTGGATGGTGGGACCGTATCAAGGAGTACGTAACCCAGAAGCACGCAGGCAAACGCTGCTTGTGCTTCTTCTTTTTTGGGGCGTAGGTAGTTTCTTCTTGTACTTATTAACCAGACGCAGATCCGTTTCATCAGAGGGTCGGACCGTAAGTCGCTTCTCTTTCCTTTCTACTCCAATCTGGCAATGGTTTGAGCGAGAGCCGTAAAAAAGAAACTTGTCGCCGTCAAGAAGAGCACGGCAGATTGCGATCTTCTCCTCCTTCTGTCTCGCTGGCAGAGGCTATATGCAAGTGACGTCTGTACCTTTCTATGGTAGAGGCAAAGACAAAAGGAGGACGCCATGACTCATGTTGCCCACGTTGCTTGCCCGCATGATTGTCCCGACTCCTGTCTCATGGATGTTGCTATCGATCAAGGTCGAGCCGTGAAAATCACGGCGAATAAAGATCATCCATTTACACGCGGCGCTCTGTGCGCAAAGGTGAATAAATTCCTTGACCGTGTTTATGCTTCAGACCGACTGCTTTATCCAGTCAAGAGAATCGGGCCTAAGGGACCAGGGGCGCGCTTTGCACGGATCTCCTGGGAAGAAGCAATCACTGTCATTGCGGCGAAAATGCAAGAGGCGATTGCTGCCCATGGCCCACAAGCGATCCTCCCGTATTCCTATCGAGGCAATAATGGCGTCTATCAGAGCAACGCCATCGATCGCCGGTTTTTCCATGCGCTCGGCGCTTCTACACTGGTGCGCACAATCTGTGCTGGCGGACTGTACGGCGCTCTTTCTTATTCCGATGTCTTCCAAGGGTATGCTCCCGAAGGATTAGTCGAGAGCAAGCTCATTATCTTCTGGGCCTCAAACCCTCTGAATACGGGGTTGCACGTTTGGCCCTTCATCCAAGAAGCAAAACGGCGCGGCGCTAAGCTGATAACGATTGATCCGTACTTCTCACGAACGGCGCGAGCTTGTGATGAACATATTTTCTTGCGGCCTGGGACCGACGCGGCGTTGGCGCTCGCCATGATGAAAATAATCGAGGAGGAAAGACTGACCGACGCAGACTACATTCAACGACACACCGTTGGATACGAGCAATTCGTAGCACGGCTCCGTTCTTTATCGCTCGATGATCTCTCTTGTGCGTGTGACGTCCCTCTTAGCAAGATCCGAGAATTAGCCTACGCCTACGCAACGACCAAGCCGGCAACGATTCGTATGGGTATTGGCATTCAACGTTGCGGCGGTGCAGCAGCAGCTGTACGCGCGGTCGCTTGCCTTCCTGTACAAACCGGAGCTTGGCGCACCGTTGGCGGCGGCATGTGTAATTTCTGGGGAGCCATGTTTGCAGCGCAAGATATGGCGAGAGCCATGCGCCCCGACCTTTCGCCTGCTGACACCCGGGAAATCAATATGGTGCGACTGGCTGAACATTTGCTCGATCCTTCGCTTTCTCCTCCAATTAAAGTTCTTTACAACTACAACTGTAACCCTGTGGCTTCTCTGCCCGATCAGCCGAGCTTGCGTCGAGCCCTCCAGCGCCCCGATTTATTTATGGTCGTTCACGACTCGTTTCTTACGGACTCGGCTGATTACGCGGATATCGTCTTGCCGGCAACGACAGCCCTTGAACATGAAGACGCTGTGTTGGCCTATGGCGGAGACTTTGGCAGTTTCAGTCGCCGCGCCATTGAACCGCTAGGCGAGTCAAAGCCTAATGCGGAAGTTTTTCAGTTGCTTGGCAAAGCGTTGGGTCTTACAGAGCCCGCCATCTATACGTCCGCTGCGGAGCTTATGGCTGAAACGCTGCGTAAAAATGTCTCCCTCCATGAGTTCATAGAAAAGCCATTCGTCAAAACGCGATCACAGCCGGACCTGCTCCCACACGCGGACGGCAAATTTCATACCCCTTCAGGGAGATTTGAATTTTACTGTGAAAAGATGGCGCACGATGGACTCGATCCACTTCCGGCTTTTGTGCCGCCCCATGAAACGCTCGGTGATGGTCCCTATCCGCTCAATTTCCTCCCTCGCAAACACAAGGATTCTCTCAATTCTTCGTATGGCCACCTGCCGGTCATGCGTCGTCAGGAGCAAGAGGCGCGCACAGTAGAGATGCATCCGCAGGACGCTGCAGTGCGTGGATTGCGGGAAGGGGAAGAGGTCCGCATTTTCAACGCTCGTGGCGCAGTCGTCATGCCGCTCAAAATTTCACAGAACGTTCCTTGTGGCACGATCGCCACGTTCTGGGGCTGGTGGGATAAACTGTCCGGCGGTAGAGGGAATGTCAACAACGTAACCTCCGCGGCGCTTACTGATCTTGGCGGCGGCGGGACCTTTTATGATTGTCGTGTTGAAGTGGAGAGATGGGATGGACAGCCGGTGTAAAAGTCTCTAACAGAATAGACAAACCTTGCTTTTGCTCTTTACCAAAGGATCACTCTACGGCATTGGAGACGCAAATAAAAATGCCCTCTCCCAGATGAGAAGAGAGGGCGTTGCAAACGATAAACTACAGCAACTAGGAATGCTTACGCGCTCCGCAGCACTTGGCCAGCAAGGGCGCCGGTGTGTTCCAAGCCTTCCATGAACACCTGCCCGTTCACCAAAGTATACTTGTAACCAGACGACTTTTGAATGTAACGGCTGCCATTGGCAGGAAGGTCGGTTACAAAGGTCGGCGGAGGAAGCCGAAGGTTGTCATAGTCAATCACATTCAGATCGGCGTAGGCTCCCTGCTGGATCACTCCACGATCTTGAATACCGAAGAGGCGCGCAGGCTCAAGCGTTAATTTGCGAATTGCTTGGGCAAGCGTGAAATGTTCCCGCTCTTTTACCCAGTATTTCAAGAAGTAAGTCGGCAAACTGGCATCCATAATTTGACCAACATGCGCGCCAGAGTCGCCTAGACCAATGACTACACGAGGATGATCAAGCATCGTCTCGACTGCATCAAAACTGGGATTGAGGAATGGATAGTTGAACACTGCCGCGCCATCGCGCTCGGCGGATAGCAAAATAAAGGCTTCCGCGGGGCTCACACCTAGCCGCTGCGCGTGCGCCGCCAGGCTCTCATCAGCCTTATGGTCGTACCGCACTTCGCCATCCGGCAGCAAGAAGATTTGGGTGAAGTCGATCGGTGGAGGATCAGCAAACGCTTCGTTCACCATGGTCGCGCGGTATTCGGGATTGCGCAGCTTCGCGACTTTCTCTTCGAGTTTAAGCGTACGCAGGGCGCGCCACGATGGCGCCCGATCAAATGGAGTGCGGTTCACAAACCCGAACAACACGCCAATACCACGCGTGGTGGACTGGGCAAACACTTGCGCGCCCCGAGTCGCGCTGGCGCTGATCTGGTCGAGTAACTGAGCATACACCGTCGGATGCGGGCGGCTTTGCGCAAGCCCAAAAGTCACCGGGCGGCCGGTTGCCAGGCTGACTTCTGTCATCCAGTTCACTTCACGTTGTAAATCTTCCGGACGACCGCTATCGATGCCAGGAGCAGCTTCTACTAACCCGCGTCCAAGTTGGCCCAGAGCGCGAGAGATGCCCATGATTTCGTCGAATTCGGCAAACGTGCCAGGGACCGGCTGACCTTCCGGCGTGCGATGCAGAATAGTACGCGAAGTCGAGAATCCCAGGGCCCCGCCAGCAATCGCTTCTTCTACGATATCGTGCATGCGAGCGATTTCATCGGCATTCGCTGGTTTGTTATCCAGACTCTTGGCTCCCATCGCCCAGTATCGGACAGCGCAGTGACCCACCATGCCGCCAACATTGACGCCCTTCGGTCTTGCATCCAACGCTTTGAGATACTGACCATAGGTTTCCCACTGCCACGGCATGCCCGCCATAATGCTTTGAGCCGGAATGTCTTCGACAGATTCCATCAAATGCGCGAGATATTCACGATCTTCTGGACGGCACGGCGCAAAAGTTACGCCGCAATTGCCCATTACTACTGAAGTGACGCCATGCCAACAGGAAGAAGAAACGACAGGATCCCACCAGATCTGTGCATCAAGGTGAGTATGAATATCAACGAAACCTGGAGTAACGATTTGTCCATCAGCATTGATCACGCGCTTGCCAGCGTCAGAAATTTTACCAATCTCAGCAATGCGATCGCCTTGGATGGCTATGTCAGCGCGATACGGCTCACGGCCGGAGCCATCGACAACTGTTCCATTCTTAATGACGACATCGTAGGCCATATGGTCCTCCTTGTGGATTCACAACGACATGCTCGCCTCGTCCTTCGTCAGGAACGTAGGCGGCGATCGCTCCACTGTGCGGGATCGTAGCCAGTCTGTCAACAGAAATTAGGAGCGTCCGTGTCGATCGATACGGCTAAGATTGCACGACTTCAATAGCAATATCAGGAAAGCGATCGAGCCGGTGCCTGACGCCTCACCCTCTCAACTTCTCTGCCTGTATCAGCAAGAGTTCGCCTTTGAGGCGGTAAAGTTCGGCTTCGTACATGTGTTCAGCGTTTCGTGTTGCAATGGCGAGCGCTTCAGACACGGCGGCAAGCCCCTCTTCGTGCTGGTGGGCTTTTCCGTAACCGTCGGCGAGGAGTGCGAAGAAATACGGCTGGACAAATCGTGCACCGGTCGCTTGCCAGTCGATCAAGCTTTGACTCATCTGTGCAATTCCTTCGGCGCGATGCTCCTGTTCGCTGAGCGACCACCCTTGGAGAATTGCTCCCCATGACAAGAACATAGTGAAGCCTTGCTCTTTACACGCGGCCATCGACATGCCTGCATAACCTTGAGTTGCCCGAGGTTCACGACGGAACTGACCAAGCATGGCCGCAAAGGTCAGGGCATTTGCAGCCATAAACGGCTGAGCGGTCTGCTCGGCTATAGCAAGAGTCTTCTTCACTCTCTCAAGGGCTTGGTCAGGATACCCGAGTAACCAAGAGATCCACGCCAAATATCCTTGGCAACTCGCCTCGGGTGGCAGGAGAATGGAAGACTGAGTGAGAGAAAACGTCTGCACACTAAGCCCCTGTTTAAGATACGTTCGTGCCTCATGCAAATTGCCAAGCCAGAAGAGCGGGATCCCTAATGCGTTATGCGCCTCTGACAGTAAGATTGGATCGTGAAGGCGGTGGGCGAGGTTGACAAGTTGTTCTCCAACCTCTCGACCGAGTTCTAGTTGTCCCCGTACAGTGTGAAAGAGCCGTAACCCCCGCAAAACAGGAAAGAGTTGGGATGCTTCGCCAACTTGCTGACAGAGCGCATGTGCGCGAGAGTAGATTTCCTCTACTTCAGGGGCCGCAAATCCCTTGGTGATCTGCAGAGATGCGCCGCGAGCAATCTGTAGTGTCAGCTCTTGCCGCACTCGTTCCGACGTGTGTGGTAACATATGCAACAGGTCTAGGCCTTTCAGGAAATGACTAATCGCCTCAGTATGTGCCGACTGTTGCGCCGCCTGTTGCCCCGCTTTGTGGAGATACTCCACCGCCTTCTCGACATTGCCGCTCCGTTGATAGTGATGCGCCAATTCGCTGTAATGTTCATCCAGCTTGTCTTTGTAAATCTGTTCAATCGCCTGGCCCGTACGCTCATGCAACAGCTTCCGCTGCTCCTGCAGCACTGTGCCGTAGGCCACGTCCTTCCTCCGTGCATTCCTGAAAAATCTCTGCCCTCCGGGACAGGCAGGCTTTATCTGAAGAAA
>CAZUFQ010000308.1:0-7627 GCA_964618735.1 uncultured Enterobacteriaceae bacterium | reverse complement strand
AAGCCGTTGAAAACAACACCGGAACAGACGATTTCGTCTTGGGTAAAGGCGGGGGCGGCGGGGGCGGCGGCGGGGTCCAAGTCAGTGGAAGCGGCAAGCACGGCGGGTCCGGCGGCAGGATGAACGGCACGGGGCCGGACAACACCGAAGATAGTACGGTCAAGGGCGAAGGCGGCGACGGGACCAACAGTGGCAAAGGCGGCAGCAGCTCAGGCGACGGTATCGGCGGAGCCGGCGGCGGGAATGGGAACAACGGCATATCGGGAATCGGAGGCATGGGGGGCCTCGACTCCAACCATGCGGGATTCATCGGTACAGCGTTCACGTGGGGAGCCGGCCTAGGCGGCGCGGAGGGCGGCACCGTAGCAGCCGGAGGAGGAGGCGGCGGCGGCTGGGGCGGTGGCGGCGGCGGCGGTGAGAACGGTAACAGCACCGGCGGCACTCAGGGGCACGGTGGAGCCGGCGGCGGCAGCTGGGCGCGCAATTCCGTCTCGACAGCGACCTCGCTGCCAACGCTCTACAATCTTCATGGTTCCGGCTTCTCCCTCAGCGATGCCGGCTTCTCTCAGATCGTCATTTCTTTCAGCGTCGTCCCCAACAACACGACGGCACTCCCCGCGAGCAGCGACACGACGTTGCTGCGCGACGA
The DNA here is from genome assembly GCA_964618735.1 of uncultured Enterobacteriaceae bacterium. Taxonomy (GTDB): domain Bacteria; phylum Desulfobacterota; class Binatia; order Bin18; family Bin18; genus SYOC01. The sequence continues at coordinate 6,978 of CAZUFQ010000308.1, read as the reverse complement.
GCCGAACCGCAACATAGGTGATGCTCTGCGGCTCGCCGTCGGCTCGCGCAGGGCCGACGAGTTCGTCGTGCACTTCGCCGGCGACGATCTAGAGGACTTCCTGGCGGGCGGCGAGTTGCGATCGGCTATCCTACGGCTCAGATTGGCCGAGCGAGGCTCGCCCCGAAGCCTCGAGATCGTTCCGATCCCCGGTGGTTTCGTTGAGAGCGAGGCGACCTGGAACTGCGCTGATGGAGGCGTCAGGGGCCTTTGCTTGCAGTGGCCGGATTCGCGCTTCGCTAAAGGCGAAATCCGCAAGCCGGATCAGAAAGACATGCATACGAAACTGATCGGCTTCGACGTGACCAAGGATGTGAAAGCTGGGATCTCCACCTGGCTGATACGGTCGCCTGAGCACGGCGCCAGCAGCAACACCTACTACTCACGTGAAGGCGCCTTGGCGGCAAGCAGGCCGCAGTTCGCGCCGACGCTGCTGCTGGAGCGCGAATAGGCGGATACGGCCGAGCGGGTGCCTGTCTCTTCAACCAATCACAGGACAGTGGTGTACTTTGTAGACCTCTAGAACTGTCATTCTGAGCGCAGCGAAGAATCTAGCTTTGAGACCCTTCGCTGTCTTCAGGGTGACAAAAAGTGCATCAATATTGCGTGGTCTGGTTTAGGAGACATGGGATCAACACTTTGAACCCAGTTAGGAGACACGTAATGAACGCTTTAAACCTTGCTGATGTAGGTGCGACGCTATTGACCTCCACCGGGCGGCGCGTGTGGGTGACGATGCACAGACTGCGCATCGTCGTTTGTCTGCTGGGGCTGATGCTGACGACCGCGGGTAGAGCCGTAGCGCAGGAGGCGGCGGAATCCACCGCCATCACTAAACTGTACACGAGCCTTCTGACCGGGGTTGGCAAGAGCGTTGGCGAGGAAGCCGCCGGCTGGGCGATGTCGGCTATCGGCCTCGCCGGCGACGAGTCGGGAGAGCTCGACGCCATAAGCGCACAGCTTCAGAAGATCGGCGCCGACCTCAACAATATCAACGACACACTATCTGGGATCCGCGCCGCGATCGCGACGCAGACCTGTATCCAGACGCAAATCGCCTCCTCGCTCCAAAACGCCGTCGACGACATCTCACAGCTCTATGACGAGTATAAGACCTATGTGGCCAATACGGCGCTGACGCCGCCAGTGCCGCCGTCGCAAGCGCAGGTGCTGCAGTGGCAGAACGACGTGCTGGCATACGTTCAGGACGACCTGAATGCAATTCATAATGCGGTCTATGCAACTGTCGGCGCTAATGTCATTGACGCATGTGCAACCGCCACCGTAGCCTCCTGGCAAAGCAATAATCCTACAGCGACCGCTGCGACCTTCCTCGACGATCGCCCGATCTATTCACAACTTGTTGATATCGTAAATTATTACTACGGAATCTACGTAGAGGGGGTAACCATTCTCACGGAAGCATACCACCTGCAAGCCTGCCAATTCGCGGCGCAGGACGACCCCAACCTGCACTGCGACTTTACGACCGCGTCCACCAGCACCTCGGCGTCAGAGGTCAACACGATCTGCGACGCCCCGACCGCTCTCAACGTGCAGCGTGCTTGCCTCGCCGCAGAGGAAGTCGTCACCTTTCCGGAGACCGGCACTGGCATGTACGAGCGGGTGGAGGCTTGGCTGAAGGCCGCTGGCGCACCCTACGCCACCGATCAGTTGGGGATCCTGTCGTCGGCCGTTTCGGGCGCGACGAGCTGGGATTCGAGCTACGCCTACCTGTTCCCTAGGGACCTTCTGGACTTCACCAACAACGCCACGATCAACGGCCAGACCAGCACTCAATGCCCGTCGCCGTTGACCTCCACAGATCCCTGCGGCGCTATGCTCGTCGGTCCTTACAATTTGCAGCTTCCGTCCGGGCTGAGCTACGGTGGGATCAACGGGCATTGGAAGTCGGTGACCGCGGACGTGCTGCTCCTTTTGCTCGCCCCGTACAACACTAAGAGTTTCGGGGAGACGAGCGGCAGGCTTGGCGACTTTATGGCCTCAATCGGCTTCTCGGAATCGCTGAAGAGCGGCGATCTTATCATCACTACGGCAAACACAGGGATTAACAAGGTATCCGGATCCAAAGCAATATGTTTCATGGATACTGCTGGACCTCGTAATCAGAGCAAGCAGCCATGGTGTGATGGCATTGATGGACAAGTACAAGGCACCGACAATCTGCTAAATATTTGCGGGGACTGCAGTACTGACACAGAAGCGGGATGGACGAAAGATATCCCCTCCCAGCCGGCATTTTACACGGCAAAGTTCGATGACGACGTAGATAAGTGGCGCACCAGCCCGGGCTGGCTGTTGAGTAAGCAACAAAATCCGGGGGCGAACGTCGGGATCTACTGGCAGTACCACTGGCCGGCGACGAACATGTCCGAGATTGGCTGCCAGAACGGCAAGCCTTACACCAACCCAGGCGGTTTGCTATCGAGGTGCGCCGAGGACCTGCAGGAGTATGTCGACGCGCTCCTGCCACCGCCTGACGGCAATACGACCGCACTCCCCACAAGCAGCGACACAACGCTGCTGCGCAACAAACCGAACCGCAACACGGGTGAAGACCTGCGGCTCGTGGTCGGCTCGCGCGGGGCCAACGAGTTCGTCGTGCACTTCGCCGACGAGCACCTGGAACGTTTCCTCGCAGGCGGCGTGATCCGCTCGGCGATCTTGCGGTTCAGTATGGCTGATCGGGGCGCACCTCGCCGCCTTGAGATCATTCCGATCGTCAGCAATTTTGTCGAGGGCAAGGACAGCATGGGCACGGGCGCAACCTGGAACTGCGCCGAGGACGCGGACGTCAGCGACACCGCCGAGGACTGTCTGCAACAGTGGCCGGCCTCGCGCTTCGCCCGAGGCATGACCCGCAAGCCGGACCAGCAGGATCTGGTGGCGAGACTGATCGACTTCGACGTAACCGCAGACGTCAAAGCTGGCGTCTCTGCCTGGCTGATCCGCTCGCCGCAACACGGCGCGAGCCACGGCTCCTATTACTCACGCGAAGGCGCTCTGGCGGTGCGCGAGCCATGGCGCGCTCCAACGCTGCTGCTGGAGCGCCGGGCAACGGACGCGGTCACGCGGTTACGCGCCTCCGTTGATCGATAAGGAAGCAGAGTTGCGTTCCCAGGCAGAGCCTGGGAACCAGATCGTCAACTTTTACGCTTGACCATTTACTGAGGAGAATTGCTGCTGCAACAGGGGCAAGTGGACAGGCCAAAGGCTAAAGGCAAGAACTAAAAGATCAAAGCCCCGAGCCACAGGCAAAAATCTAAGGGCTCTGCCGCAAAGTCCAGATAAAGACGAGCGGCAAGCGCCCCAAGTGCAAGCTTGCGAAAACCCCCGAGCCGCTCGTGCTATCCCTCAAGTCCTGTCTTCATGAGACTACGGAAGAAGAAGCGCGCCGTTCAGTTCAAAATTGATCGTACCAGCCACGGCGACCCCTCCCGGTCCAAAAACCAAACCTACAGCCGTCCCATGTGTTTCCCACGAGCCGGACACTCCCGCGAACTGCTTCGTACTCCCTCGACTTTGAAACTCTCCCCGATTGATGAAAATGCCAGTCCCTGCCGCCGGATTCAAACAGAACACAGAGAAGGTCGGCGCAAGAACTAAAATGCTCCCATCATGGAAACGGTTAATGCCGATCCCATTTACAAAAGTGAATTCAAGGGTCCCAGCTGCGCATTCTCCGGTTGGCGTATCATTAGGTCCTAGAGGTCGGAACTCCCCAAGCGTCTCTCCTGTCATGCGACCAACAGAGGTCTTCCCTGTCAATAATGATAATGTCGCAGGAATCGAATCGCCGTTGGTGTCGATTGCTGTGTTGTGAAAGGAGCCAAAGCTCTGCTCGTGATACGGAATGGTTTTGGCTTCCACGGGACTAGCTCCTCTCAGTAACGACAGCCCGGTTAGACATGTGACCGCCAAAATCTGAAATTGTTTCATCGGATCCCTCCTGTGAGTCAAGATGGCGCCGACCGTAGCAGAAGGTGTATCCGCGGTCATAGAAAAGAAGTGTAATTTTGGTGTAATTTCGGTGTGGCTGGAGAAGCGCATGAAGTCAGCGACCCGAGTCTATTTTCCTCCTTTTCAATTGGATGCGACAAACGAACAGTTGTGGCGCATGACCTCTCGGGGAGCCGAAGTGGTGCGGCTAAGACCGAAAACGTTCGCCGTACTCCGCCACCTCCTTGAACATTGCCAACAATTAGTGACGAAAGAGCAGCTCCTCAGCACGCTTTGGCCCGGCACCTGGGTCACAGATTCCGCCCTGAAAAGCTGTGTGCGAGAACTGCGCAAGGCGCTCAAAGATACACTGAAAGCTCCTCGTTTTATTGAAACCGTGCACCGGCGAGGCTATCGCTTTATCGCCCCCGTCACCACCACGCCTTCCCCTGTTCAAAGTTCCACGTTCAAAGTTCCACGTTCTGACATTCAGCACTCTCTATTGGTGGGTCGCGAGACTGAATTCACTCAGCTGCACCAATGGTTAGAGAAGGCGGTGAGCGGTGAACGGCAGCTTGTGTTTGTGACGGGCGAGCCAGGTATTGGGAAAACAACGCTGGTTGACGCCTTTCTGACAGGCATCAGGCAACAGGGAATAGGCAACGGGCAACAGCGGAATACAAACCTGTCCCAACTGTTCCCCGATGCCCGATCCCCGATGCCCAGTCTGTGGATGAGCTGGGGTCAATGCATCGAGCACTATGGCGCTGGTGAGCCGTATATGCCTATATTTGAAGCGTTAAGTCGGCTGTGCCGAGCACCTGCAGGAAGAGCGATTCTTGATATCCTGAGCCAGCATGCCCCGTCCTGGCTCGTGCAAATGCCCTCACTGTTACAAGCTGCGGAATTAGAGAAGCTCCGACGTCAGGTCCACGGGGCGACTCCAGAGCGCATGTTGCGGGAGATAGTAGAGACTCTAGAAGTCATTACCAATGAGCGGCCCCTTATTCTTGTCCTCGAAGATCTCCACTGGAGTGACACGGCGACCCTCGAACTCCTTACGATGCTCGCTCGCCGACGAGAACGAGCCCGTTTGCTCGTCTTGGCTACGTATCGCTCAGCCGATAGAGAGGTCGAGCACTACCCGCTGCGAAACGTGCTCGATGAACTACAGCTCCATGGCCACAGTCACTTGCTGCCAGTCGGGTTTTTGACCCGATCGCATATCGCGAAGTATTTGTCACAACGATTTCCGGGCAACATATTTTCTTCTAGCTTGGCTGAGGTCCTTCACCAGCGCACGAACGGCAATCCGCTGTTCATGGTCAGTATCGTCGATGAATTCGTCCGCCGATCACGGATTAAGGGCGGCAATGGGCAGTGGACTTTGTCGCTGCCAACGGAACAGGAAGGAGTCGGAGTTCCAGATAATCTCAGGCAGACCATTGCACGACAGATTGCGGAGCTCGATCAAACCGAGCGACGGATCTTAGAAACCGCGAGTGTGGTGAACGTTGAATTCTCGTCTGCGGCTGTTGCTTCAATGTTGACTGAGGATATCGAAGCGGTAGAAACGTTATGTGACGCTTTGGTGCGACGGGGCCGCTTCTTGCAGGCCGCTGCATCTACCGAAGGGCCGGACGGCGTGCCGGCTGCTCATTATCGTTTTGTCCATGTCCTGTAGCGGGAGGTGTTGTACAACCAATTGACACTCAATAACAGGGTGCGACTCACTAAACTCATCGGGAGGTGGCAGGAAGCGGTGTATGGGGAACAAGCACGAGAAATTGCGGGTGAATTGGCTCTGCATTTTGAGCGTGGCTGCGACTATCAGCGCGCCGTGCACTACCATCAGCAGGCTGGAGAAAATGCCTTACAGCGGAGTGCCCCTAGAGAAGCGTTAGCGCATTTTGATGTCGGATTAGGTCTCTTGCCTAAACTCTCCCCCTCTCATGAACGGCTCGAACGAGACCTGACGCTCCAAATTGCCCGAATTGCTCCTCTTGGGACCGTGTATGGCTATGGGTCGCCACAAATAGCGGAAGCCTGCAATCGTGCGCACCAACTCTGTCAGCAGGTCCACGAATCTCCTCAACTCGTTCTCGTGCTCGGCTTCCTGGCCAGTGTGTTGCACATGCGTGGAAACTTACGTCGGGCCCATGCGCTCGAAGGGCAACTACTCCGCATTGCTCGGCGCGCCTCAAAACGCACCCTTCTCCTGTGGGCGTACTTTCTCCAAGGAGCCACCGCTTACAATCGCGGTCAACTCTCTCGCGCCCAGAGGAGCCTCAAAGCAGCGCTGCAGTTCTATGACCCGCGCCGACATAATCCGTTAGCGTCAGGTGGAAGAGAAGATCCAGGGCTTCTCTCTTACATCACCTTGGTCTCAACCCTGTGGCTCCTCGGCTATCCAGACCAAGCTCTGCAAAAGCTGGGCGAAGTGCAGTCACTTGTGGAACCGTCCGCCGATCCATTAAGTCGCGTCATGCTGCTTGGCCCAGCCGCAGTGCTCCACCAACGCCGACGGGAAGGACGCGCCGCGTTAGCGTCAGCCAACGAGTTTTTTACTTTGGCTCAGGAGCAAGGTTTTTCCTTTCGAGCGGCCACTGGTATGGTTTATCGTGGCTGGGCCTTGGCTGCATGTGGCGACATCAAGGAAGGTATTATTCAGATTCGCACGGGCCTGGAGGCCATAGACAAAACTGGAGCCCTTTTGGCTCGCCCGTATTATCTGGCCTTACTCGGCGAAGTCTACAGCAAGGCTGAGCAGTTTGACGATGCCCTTCGAGTGCTGAAAGAAGCCCTTGCGCTAGCTCAGACCAACGACGATCGGTTTTATGAAGCGGAAATCTGGCGGCTCAGAGGCGAGCTGCTGTTGCACCTGAAGACAAAAAAAGAATCGAGTCATCAGATGTTTGAGTCATCAAGCAGGCAACAAATTTGACAGTATATTAACTGCTAGTTCAATACTGGTACCAC
>CAZUFQ010000307.1:0-7637 GCA_964618735.1 uncultured Enterobacteriaceae bacterium | reverse complement strand
AATATCGGGGCGCAGAAATAGCGAGAACCGTCCGGCGGACTCCGGTTGTCCCTTATTTTACCGGCGGCATTTGTGTGGTGCACGTAGAAGACGTTGTCATGGGAATTCTCGCTGCGCTTGAACGAGGGATCACCGGGCAAAGATATATATTGGGCGGTGAGAACCTCACGTTCAGGGCTCTCGGTCAACGCGCAGCTAACGCGTTGCATCTCCGGCGTCGCTTTGTTCCACTCCCTGCAGTGGTGACCGGCCTTGCAGCAGTTGCGCTCAAACCGTGGAGCCGGCTGAGAGGACAACCGCCGTGGATTACCTATGCAACTCACTACTGCGCTAGTCGTTATCAGTTCTACGATTCTAGCCGGGCGCATCAGGCGCTCGGGTATAAGCCGCGCGACTTTGACGCTATTTTATACGAGTGTCTGAGCTCGACCGGCCTGTCAAGACAATGAAAAGCCTAGCGAGAAGGCGTTCCGAAGGTGGCGCTAGGAAACTTGGAGAAGGAGCAAGAAACCATGGAGTACTGGAATGGCACGAAGGTCCTGGTCACTGGCGGAGCGTCATTTATTGGCAGTCATTTAGTAGACCGCCTTGTCAGTTTGGGAGCCACGATCCGCGTGGCGGACGACCTCTCTAGCGGGAAGCTGGAGAACCTGAGCGAGAGCCTTGACCGCATTGAGTTTCGCAGGGGCGATCTCCGCGACCGGGACTTTACCCGAGAAGTGATGGCAGGCGCCACAGTCGTGTTTCATTTGGCGGCATGCCACGGAGGGCGCGGGTTTATCGACACGCATCCGGCGGACTGCGCCTCGAATTTAGTGCTTGACGGGATCGTGTTTGACGAAGCCTGGAACGCCAGGGTCGAACGGGTCTGCTTCGCCAGCTCTGCGTGCGTTTATCCAACCCATCTGCAAGTTGCTCCTGTCAATGGCCAGACCGTCTACCTCAAAGAAGAGTGGGCGGACCCTTTCAAAGCGGGTTGCGCGGCCGCGGACGGGGAGTATGGCTGGGCGAAGTTGATGGGAGAAATGGCGCTCAGAGCCTATTGGAAACAGTATGGATTGAAGTCTGTTTCCTGCCGCCTTTTTACTGCCTACGGCGAGCGGGAAAATGAAACTCATGCGGTCATCGCGCTCATTGCCAAAGCGTTCATTAGCATGAACCCGTATGAAATCTGGGGAGACGGGCAGCAAGATCGCAATTTTACTTACGTTGGAGATATTGTAGAAGGGATGATTCGCGCCGCGGAGCGTATCGAAGATGCTTCAGCCGTCAACATCGGCACAGCGGAGCATATCAAGATCATAGACGCGGCCCGGATGATCTTTGCGGAAACCGGCTTCACGCCGCAGTCAATTGCTTTTGATGCGACAAAGCCGGTCGGAGTGTTTAGCCGAGCAGCTGAGCTCACGCATACGCGCGAGATGCTCGGGTGGGAGCCACGCACAAGTTTTGCAGAAGGGCTTCGTCGGACGATTCCGTGGTATTATCACACGCGAGACGTCAACGAAGTCGCCTCACGACTCGGAGTTTTATTGACCGAGCGCTAGAACATTGATCAGAGCCATCCATGACGCAAACATCAATTCCTCTCGTGTCTATCGTTGTCCCGGTGTTCAACGGGGCGCGGTATCTGCGCGAGAGTCTTGATTCCATCGTGCAGCAGAGCTACCCGAGCATCGAGGTGCTAGTGATGGATGACGCCTCTACTGATGCAACGCCGGAGATCGTGAGCTCTTACGGCAACCGAGTCAAATCGCGCCGACAGTCGCGCAACCGCGGCCAGTTCGGGAATGTCAACGACGGCATTGCTCTGGCCCAGGGTGAGTTTATCGCGGTGTATCACGCCGACGATGTCTATGCCCCCATCATCGTTGAGAAAGAAGTGGAGTTCTTGCAGCGTTACCCCGAAGCCGGCGCGGTCTTCAGCCTCGATGTGTTTATTGACGCTGCGGGGCGTGAATATGGCAGGCTTGAGATTCCGCTGGAATTACGTGGTGGACAACTTCTGAGGTTCCCTCTCATTTTCAATGCGCTTCTCACCTACAAGAACCGTTTTCTTTGCGGTCCGAGCAGCATGGTGCGCGCAGCCGCCTACCGCGAGGTCGGGGTTTACCGTGGCGAGGAGTTTGGCATTGCTGCGGACCTGGAAATGTGGATGCGTATTGCGCAAAAATATCCCATTGGCATCCTGGAACAACACTTGATGTGGTACCGTCATGGGCATGGCAACTCCTCACAACAGTATTTCTATTTGCGGACGGAGACGGAACGGCACTTTCAAATTATGGACCTGTATCTTGAGCACGGAGGCAAAGCACTTGCCACAGTTGCATCCCTGAAGGCGCATGAGGCGCATCGGGCGGAGGATCGCTTGATGATCAGCATCAATCTCTACATCCTTGCCAAGATGAGTGAAGCGCGCAGAGTGCTCAGCCAGGTGCGTGCGGCGGAAATTCTCGCAAGCGACAAGGTCCAGTCTCGTCGCCTCTTCATTCTCTTTGTTATTCTTAACATCCTTGTGCATCTGCCAAGAATTCCGTTGGCGGCGCAGTTCTTCCATTACCGGTGGCATTTACGAAAGACTATCAGCCCCGCAGAATCTCGTCTCTTCCGTTGGCGTTCGTGTTGGCAGTTGCTTCGCACGGCTCAGTGAAAGATGCTGATCGGGTCGGGTGATTGGCTCGGAACCTCTCATGATTATCTCCCACAAATACAAATTCATCTTCATCAAAACCCTGAAAACAGCGGGCACCAGCATTGAGGTGTTTCTTTCTCAGCACTGTGGAAAAGAGGACATCATTACGCCCATCTATCCGCCGATTGAGCAACACGTTGCTCGCAATTATCGGGGACTCTGGAATCCGTTGCCCGAACTCCTCACGCTGCGTCGGAGCCCGCGGCTTGTCCTCCGAGGGTTATACGATCGCAACAAGTTCTGGAACCATATCCCAGCGCAGCTCGTGCAAGCGCGTATTCCCTCGCGGATTTGGAACAGCTATTTCAAGTTCTGTGTCGAACGCAACCCCTGGGACAAAACCATCTCCCACTACAGCATGGAAACAAGCCGAGCGAGAACACTGATCTCCCTTGCCGAATATTTTCGGAAAGGGAATTTCCCTAAAAATTCTCACAGATATACGGACAACAGCGGCAAGTTACTGGTCGACAAGGTGGCCAGATATGAGAACCTGAATGCAGAACTCCAGACAATGTTCGGGAATCTCGGCATCCCCTTTGAGGGCGCACTAACCGTCAAAGCCAAATCTGAATACCGAACCGATCGGCGTCCTTACGCCGAGGTGCTCTCACCGGAACAGAGTCGCATTATTCAACAGGTTTTTGCCGACGAGATCGCCATGCACGGGTATGTCTTCGAAGAACTACCAGGGTCCTTCGCAAACAGTTCGCACTCGGAAGGGAATCGCACATGAGGCGTGCAGTGAACCTGTCTGCCCGCTTGTTCTCGGAGATTTTTTGCCCTGTCGGCCCCATTGTCGAACTGGGCTCCTTCTATACGCCTGAGTACCAAGCACTTTCGGATCTTCGACCGTATTTCCCGGACCAGGAATATATCGGCTGTGATATTCGTCGCGGACCCGGCGTCGACCTGATCGAGGACGCACAGAACCTGAGCTTTCCGGATAAGTCCGTGGGAACCGTCTTGATGTTCGAACTCCTGGAGCACCTTCCACATCCACAAAAAGCGATAGCGGAGGCGCAGCGGGTACTGAAGGATAACGGCTTGCTTGCTCTCAGTGTCCCGTTCCATCATCGGCTCCACGGCTTTCCTTCCGACTACTGGCGGTTTACCGCGAGCGGCGTCCATACGCTGCTGTCAGCCTTCCCGCAGAAAACCATCTTCGCGGCGGGGCCGCGGCTGAAGCCTGCGTTTATCTTTGCCGTGGCTACGAAAACGGCGTCAACAAGGTTTGATGAGAAGAGGAAAGAGTTTGAGTCGCAGGTGGCCCACGCTTTTCGTCGATCGCGACTCCGAGGGCACCTCAGTATCTTTAAAGAACGGGCCAAAGATTTCTGGGGGCACCTCTTAGGAAGAGCGGAAGTTTCCGTTGTGTTTTTTGAACCCAATATGAATGGGGGCTATCTCTCTGAGAAAAGCTCCGACGACGCACGAAAACAACACGAGCAAACGAAAAAGCCTGAATAAGTCTTGATATGAGTGAGCACAAGCAGTCCGGCCTTGCGATCTATCTTGATCCGCCCTCCCACCATTTCTTGCAGGATCGGTTGTTCATCGTTGAGGACGGACGTCTGACCGGAGATCGACTGAATGCCCCGTACGCCTATCTCCGAGAGTTCTTTAACGCCCGGGGCATTCCGGTGCGCACGGCGGATTATCTGCCTCCGAGTGATTATGACATTCAGAAGATCTACGTCTCGTTTGGCATGCGTCACAATTATCAGAATATGCTCCATCGCAAGGATGTAATCCCTTGTGCATTTTTCGCTATGGAATGCCCGATTGTCGAACCCGCCATGTACCGAGCGTTCCCTGATCTTCACAAAGTGTTCCGACGAATTTTCTCCTGGAGTGATAGCCAGTCTCTTGAACGCTTTGTCGGTCAGTCTGTTCCCTGTGAACACTTCTGCTGGCCTCAGTCCTTTGACGATGTTCATGAGGACATTTGGCGCAGAACGGACCGGAAGTTTCTTGTCATGATCAACGCCAATAAACTCCCGCGGATTTATTGGCAGGAATTGTACACCGAGAGATTGCGGGCGGTTGAGTTTTTCAGTCGGACTGGCGAGATTGACCTTTTCGGGAAAGGTTGGGACGCCCCGCCTTTTCCCATGACCCGGATCTGGACGCCTTACACTTTTCGCCGCTTGTACTATACGCTCAAGCGGGCATGGAGCCGTTTGCGACCAGACCCGCTTCTGCAGGCGGCGCAGTGCGTGTATCGAGGAACAACGCCGGCAAAATCGCAAACACTCGGTCAATATACGTTTGCCCTCTGCTTTGAAAACATGATTCTCAAAGGGTGGATTACGGAAAAAATTTTCGATTGCTTTTTTGCGGGGACTATTCCGATCTACTGGGGTGCTCCCGATATCGAGGAATATGTGCCAGCTGAGTGTTTTATTGATATGAGAAAATTTTCCGGGTACCCAGAGTTGCGCCTGTTTCTCAAGTCGTTGAATGACACGGAAGTCCAGACATACAGAGAAGCAGCCAGGGAATATCTCAGATCTCAACGGTTCTGGTCGTTCAGCAAAAGGGCGTTCGCCGAACTGTTTGTGAGGATGATCGAAGAGGACACAGGTATCCGCGTATGAGTGTTTTCTCTTCGACAACTCCAAGGTCCGAACGGGCGCCTCGCAATCCAGCTCGCGCCGCCAATCCGGAGGCGAATTCACTCTGGAGTCGTCTGCTCAGGGATATGAGTGGACTGCTAGGACTGAGGATTGCATTCGGGGGACTGTATTTTGTTGTCACTGTTCTGCTTGCACGCACATTAGGTCCGACCGGTCTCGGAGCTTATAATTACGTATTGACCTGGATAGTGTTGCTGACAACCCTGGCGGTGCTGGGTATGGACCAGCTGCTGGTGCGAGAGATTGCCGCGTATCAAGTGCAGTCGGAATGGGGGCTGCTCAGAGGCGTTCTGCGAATGGCGAATGCGGCGGGGCTCGCGGTTTCTCTTGGGATCGGCTTGCTCTGCGCTCTTGTATCCTGGGGCCTGCAAACACGTTGGGCGCCGGAAACTGTGCTCACATTCTGGATAGCTCTACCGCTTTTACCGATCCTGACCCTGACTCGGGTGCGACAGGGAGCCCTACGGGGCCTGCACCAGCCGGTGCTAGCCTCCCTGTCGGATCGCTTAATTCAGCCTGGCCTCTTAATGGTGTTCGTCAGCGTAGCCTATTTTTTTTCTTCCCTCACGGCCCCTGTCGCCATGGGACTGAACGTTCTTGCCACCGGAATCGCCTTTGTTACGGGAAATCGACTCCTCTACTCTTACCTTCCTCATACGGTCAAGAACGCTGCAGCTGTGTACCAGAAGTCTGCCTGGGCCCGCAGTGCGTTCCCGATCGCCTTGATTGCTGGACTGGGTATACTCTCCTCTCAATCCGGGACTTTGATTTTAGGAGCGATGAAGGGCGCTGGCGAGGTCGGGCTCTATAGCGTGGCGAATCAAGCAGCTGAGCTGCTCAATGTGTTTCTGGTTATGCAAAGTACGGCGTTCGCCTCAACCGCTGCTGCGCTCTTTGCTTCAAGAGATCTCGAACTTTTGCAGAAGCTCATTACGAAAATTGCCCGCTGGACATTTCTTTCTATTTTGCCGTTAGGCCTGATATTTATAGGGCTCGGCCATTGGTTTCTGCTCTACGGCTACGGCGTCCAGTTCACTCCCGCATGGAGAGCTCTGGCGATTCTGAGCGGCGCCCAACTCGTGAATGTGTGCGCCGGCTTAAACAGTGTGTTGTTAGTTATGACTGGCCATCAGGGACGTGCAGCCACGGTCTCCGGCGTTGCGGCGGGTGTAACTATTCTCCTCAACTTTCTCCTCGCGCCGGTTTGGGGATTGGAGGGTGCTGCGCTCGGAAGCGCGATCGGAATCATCGTGCGGAATATCCTCTCCAGCTTTGTCTTGCATAAAGCGACAGGAATACACAGCACGGCGCTCGGCAGACTCAGGCTCCAGCCATTGGCCTAAAAGTTGAAGGGTTTGCTTACTGAAGCTCACGTGCAAATATGACTGCTCCACTTCGTTTGCTTGTCACCTCCATCGTACGCAATGCGGAACTGCAGCAGGCCAGCGGTTTCGTTCGGGTCATCGATTTTACGAGTAAGCGGACCCTGATGAAGTCCGCCATGCCTGAGAGCATTCACCGTGCGAAAGATCCCAACCCCCGTGGCGGCTTGCGCGGCGCCCGGGGCGTCTCCATTTACCAGGATCGACTCGTTATCGCCAATGCAGAACGGTTATTAGTTTTTAATCCCCAGTGGGAACTGGTCGGCGAAATGACTCACCCTTGGATGGGAGGCATTCACGATATCTTGGCTGAGGAGGATGGCGTTTGGGTTGCTTGCGCCAACGCTGACCTGCTCGTGAAAGTAGATTGGACGGGCAATGTGGTCACAGACTGGGAGTGGCGGCTAGATCAGGCGCTGGCGGCGGAGCTAGGGTTTCGAAGCCTCCCGAGGGTCGATCGGAATTTAGATTATCGGGACCCGGAGGCGATGCGAGACGGCGTGCGCGACGTCGTCCACCTGAACGCTGTCAATCATGGCTCACAGGGATTGCTTCTCTCTTTTGGTCGCATCCTGTCCCCGACTGCCTATAGAAAACAACGATGGATGAGCGCCTTGGGCCGGCTGGCGAAATTCGCCGGCGTTGCTGGGCAAGGGGCTCGTTCCGGACAGTCCTTTATGACGGCGCCGGCGAGTAAAATCGAGGGCTCCTCTTCGGCGCTTGTCTTGCTGAGTAAAGAGCGGAGAGCAAAAATCCTCAAGCGCATTCCCGGCTCTAGCGCGCCAAACCATAACGTTATCGAGATGGAAAAGGCTCTGGTCTATAATGACAGCAATAATGGTGCGATGGTTATCACAACGCTTGATGGGCTTCAGCCTGATCGGAGAGTCGCGATTCCAGGACAGTTTAGTTTTCCTCGCG
>CAZUFQ010000306.1:2920-7639 GCA_964618735.1 uncultured Enterobacteriaceae bacterium | reverse complement strand
CGCGGGCGTGGGCGGGGTTGTCGGCATTGTTGCCGGGGGCGGCGTTATTTTTGGCAAGTTCAACAACGGCCTGAACGTGATGAAGAATTGTACGATTAGCAGCAACTCGGGTCGTGGCAGCGGCGGGGGTATTGCTACTAACGGGGCTCCACTGAGCCTGAACAACTGCACGATTAGCGGCAACACCGCCCAAGGCATCCGAAACGCTCGTACGGGCACGGGCGGCGGTATTGCTGGAGCGGCGGCTCTGGCCAACACCATTGTCGCCGGGAATACCGCTGATGCTGGCCAACCGCAGGATTGCGCCGCCTCCTTGACCTCGCAGGGATATAACTTGATTCAGGATACAACTGGATGCGCCATCACTGGCGTGACGACTGGCAACATTACCGGTCAAGCGCCGCTTCTGGGTTCATTGGCGGATAATGGCGGACGGACACAGACCCGGGCGCTTCTGCTCGGGAGCCCGGCGATTGACGCGGGAAATCCGGCCACACCAGGAAGTGCGGGTCCGGCCTGTGAAGCAACAGACCAGCGGGGCGTGTCACGCCCACAACCAGGAGGCGGGCGCTGCGATATCGGCGCGTATGAGAGAGGGGAATGAGGGGCGACGCTCGAAGCCAAAGTAGGCTGGGATGACACGAAGTGAATCCCAGCAATCCGACCAAACAAAACGCTGGGTTTCGCACCGCTCAACCCAGCCTACGAGCCTTTCGGAATCGCTCTGGGCGGGTTTTCGGATAGCCATTTAACAATATCTGTGTTATGTGACGCCATTGCGAGGAGCCGTCCATGTCAGAAAAACTCACCCGCCGGATCTTTCTTGAGCGGCTTGGAGGTGCAACCGCCGCGACGCTAGGCGCGAGTGTGGTTGGTCTTCCTGCTTCCCGGGATTCCGTGACGGCAGTCCATGCGGCGGAGATGGGAACTGGCGATGGGCACGACCGGCGCTGGCAGGCGTACCGTCTGCGCCAAGAGGCGGCGATGGCGCACAGTAATCAGCCGTTTCCGTCGTTCGTGATCAATGGTGATGAGGAGGCGTATCCCAACAAAATCGCCAGCTATACGAAGGGGCTCCCTCACAACGAACGAGGCGAAGTCGATCTTGCTGCCTACGCGGCGTTAGTGAAGGCGCTGGACACTGGCCAGCCTGCTGACTTTGAAGCTATCCCCTTGGGGGGCCAACTCAAGTTCGCCAATCCCCAAGCTGCCTATGCGTTTGAACTTGAAGGGCCGGACCCGCATCAGTTCGTGATGCCTGCTCCGCCTGCATTCAAGAGCGCCGAGATCGCTGGTGAGATGATCGAACTCTACTGGCAAGCGCTGACGCGTGACGTGCCGTTTGCGGAGTACGGCTCGCATGCCCTCACCAATGCCGCCGCGGCGGACTTGAGCAAATGCTCTGACTTTCGTGGACCAAAAGTGAACGATGGCGCAACGCCGGAGACATTATTCCGCGGCGACACGGTCGGCGATCTCACCGGACCCTATCTCTCGCAATTCCTGTGGCTGGATGTCGAGCACGGCTCCATGACGTTGGCGCAGCGTAATCGCGTACCTGTTGCTAATGACGACTACATGCGAACGTATCCTGAATGGCTGAACATCCAACGAGGTCTGGTTCCCACGCGTGTGAATGTGCTCGACCTGACCCCGCGGTATCTGCGGAATGGACGGGATCTGGCGGGGTACGTGTATCGCGATTACAGCTATCAGGCGTATCTAAACGCGTGTTTGATCTTGCTGGCAATTCGGGCTCCGCTGAAGGCTGAGCAACCCTATCGTCGTTCGCTCACACAGAGCGGCTTCATTACGTTTGGTCCGCCGCATGTGCTAGATTGTGTGACGCGCGTGGCCAATGCGGCGTTGAAGGCGAGTTGGTGTCACAAATGGTTAGTGCATCGTCGATTACGACCGGAAGCCTTCGGCGGACGCGTCCACAATCATCTGACGAAAAAGGGAGAGTACCCCATTCACGTGGATCTCTTAAACTCATCCGTGTCTGAAGCCGTCATGCGCGCCACCGGCTCGTATCTGTTGCCAATGGCCTACCCGGAAGGGAGCCCCACGCATCCTGCGTATCCCGCTGGGCATGCGGCTATTGCCGGAGCTTGTGTCACCGTGCTCAAAGCGTTCTTTAATGAATCGTTTGTGATCTCCAATCCGCTCGTAGCCAGTCCCGATGGGCTCTCACTGACGCGTTACCAAGGATCAAACCTGACCGTCGGCGGAGAACTGAACAAACTGGCGGCGAACATCGCCCTGGCGCGGAACACGGCGGGCGTGCATTGGCGCTCAGACGGCATTGAAGGGCTGAAGTTGGGAGAAGCTGTAGCGATAGGAATTCTCCAAGATTTGCGCACCACGTGGCGCGAATCGTTTAATGGATTCGCGTTTACGTCGTTTACTGGAGCCACCGTGACGATCTGCCAAAAGTCTTGGATCTCTACAGCTCAATTTCCGCAAACAACGGTAGTTGGCTGCCCTTGGGGCGTTCGCCGATAGGGACTGGATATCGTCCGGTGAAGCAGGCGTCACAGAATCCGCCCAACCGTTCCTTCAGCGCAGCATACATGCCGGCGTTGCTCAAATAGGCCAGACTGTCTGCAGTGACGTATTGACAGATCTCTTCCGTGGTGTGAGAGGCGGCGATGAGTTCCCGGCGAGTTGGCGTGTCTACTCCGTAGAAGCAGGGGCCTATGGTCGGCGGAGAGCTGATGCGCAGATGTACTTCGCGTGCGCCGGCGTCTCGGATCATTTTGACAATTTTGCGACTGGTCGTGCCCCGTACGATTGAGTCGTCTACGACGACCACACGTTTGCCATCGAGGACTTCCTGTTGGGCGTTGAGTTTGACTTTGACGCCAAAATTGCGAATGGACTCGTGCGGTTCGATGAAAGTCCGACCGACGTAATGATTACGGATCAAGCCCATGTCAAAAGGCAGTCTCGCGGCTTCGGCATAGCCAAGCGCGGCCGGCACGCCGGAGTCAGGCACCGGGATCACCAGATCCGCCTGGACCGGCGCTTCACGCGCAAGCTGACGACCAAACTCTTTGCGGGTTTGGTAGACGCTGCGTCCGTAGACGAGACTATCTGGGCGTGCGAAGTAGATATGCTCGAACACACAACGTGACAGCGGTTCGTGTGGAAAGGGAGAGAACGTAGTCAGCCCTTCCGACGAGAAGAGCAGCACTTCCCCAGGCTCGACTTCGCGTTCATACTCGGCGCCGATGAGATCGAAGGCGCAGGTTTCTGAGGCCACAACAAACGTTTCTTTGCCATTGTCGTGGATGCGACCGAGCACGAGCGGACGGAAGCCATAGGGGTCGCGCACCGCGATCATTTCATCCTCGCTCAGAAAAACCAAGGAATAGGCGCCGCGTACTTGCCACAACGCTTCCATGACTCGATCGACTAACCGTGGCGCTCGGGAGGCGGCAATCAGATGGAGGATCACTTCGGTATCGACGGTGGACTGAAAAATGGAGCCCCGCTCCTCAAGGCGCAGGCGGAGATCGTCGGCATTGACCAAGTTCCCGTTATGGGCGATCGCCAGGGAGCCATGCGTGTATTTCACGACCAGGGGTTGGCTGTTCTTCAAGACTGTCGTGCCCGTGGTGGAGTAGCGATTGTGCCCAATCGCGCTAGAGCCTTCGAGGCGACGAATCATTTTTTCATCAAAGATATCCGCCACCAGTCCCATGCCGCGATGGACCAACAGTGTCTGCCCTTTGGATGAAGCGATGCCTGCGGATTCCTGTCCACGATGTTGAAGGGCATAGAGCGCCAAGTAGGCAAGATTGGCCGCCTCTGGGTGCCCGTAAATACCAACAACTCCGCACTCTTCATGAAAGCGGTCGAATACGTCGTCTGTCAGCTCGTGGGACATATGTAGCTCGCTCACTTCGTTCGCTTTATAGCAGATGGCTTATGGCTCGCTCCCTACGGTCGCTTTATGGCTGATGACGCGTTCGCTCCGCTCACTCTATGGTCAGGCATCTTTTTGCTATCTGCCATAAAGCGAGTGCAACGAGCGGGCTATAGAGCGAAGCGGGCTATATGCCAATAGCTACGATCCTTTGTTCAGATGCTTTGCCAATGCCGTACGCCATTCTTGTTGTAGCATATCAACTGATACGCGTAGATACCCATGAATCTCGAGATCTGTTCCCCCAACTTCGCCAAGCACAGTAGTTGGTAGCTCGGCAGTCAGCGCCAATTCCTGCAGACGGGGAAGCGCTGTCGGCGGCAAAGATACTAACACGCGAGATTGGCTTTCCCCAAAAAGCAGCGCATCTGAACGGATGCTGCCGTTCAGGGTGACCTGCGCGCCAATCGCCTTGCCTGGTCGCGTAATACACGCTTCAGCCAGTGCGACAGCTAGCCCACCTTCGGCAACGTCGTGAGCAGAAGAGAACAGTTGCTCACGGGCGGCGGTCAAGCACAGGTCCTGTAATCGTTTTTCCTTGGCCAGATCAAGCTCTGGCGGCGCGCCAGCCGCGCGTCCGTGAATCGACGCGAGATACTCGCTTGCGCCTAACTCTTCCTGCGTTTCGCCGAGCAGAACAATCACGTCTCCAGCCTGCTTGAACCATTGGGTGACGTGATGAGCGACATCAGCCAGGATGCCGACTGTAGCAATGGTTGGAGTCGGGGGAATTGCGCGTCCTTCAGTCTCGTTGTAGAAACTGACGTTGCCGCTCACGACGGCGAGAC
>CAZUFQ010000306.1:0-2820 GCA_964618735.1 uncultured Enterobacteriaceae bacterium | reverse complement strand
GCGCGTCCTTCAGTCTCGTTGTAGAAACTGACGTTGCCGCTCACGACGGCGAGACCCAAAGCAAGACAGGCGTCCCGCATACCGGCGATCGCCTGCTGGAATTGCCACATAACTTCAGGCTTCTCTGGATTGCCGAAATTCAAACAATCGGAAAGCGCCACTGGACGCGCGCCGCTGACCGCTAAGTTGCGCGCTCCTTCGGTGACAGCGATTTGCCCGCCACGGTATGGATCCAGCAAACAGTAACGGCTGTTGCAATCCACTGTGAGCCCGAGGCCTTTTGTCGTTCCTTTGAGGCGAATGATAGCAGCGTCCGACCCTGGTTGGACAACTGTGTTGCCGCAAACGAAGGAATCGTATTGCCGATATACCCATTCTTTGCTGGCCAGGTTCGGCGTGGTCAGCAGTGTCTGTAACACCTGGCCATAATCTGTCGGTAACGCAATCTCACTGAGGTCGAGGTGTTGCCGTTGAGCAAAATCGGTTGGCTGTTGGGCCGGACGTTCATAGGCTGGAGCCTCATCGGTCAGCGCCGAGACGGGAATGCGTGCGATCTCTTCTCCATTCCAAGAGGTGCGGAAGAGACCGTCATCAGTAACTTCGCCAACCACTTCGGCTTGCAGATCCCAACGCGAAAAGATAGCGCGTACTTCTTCTTCGCACCCTGCCTTGGCGACGATGAGCATGCGTTCCTGCGATTCAGAGAGCAGCAATTCGTAGGGCGAAATGTTGTCTTCACGAGTGGGAATGGCGTTCAAGTTTAGACGGATGCCCATGCCGCCGCGTCCGGCCATTTCAACGGAAGAACTGGTGAGCCCCGCTGCGCCCATATCCTGAATGGCGACAATGAGGTCGCGCTGCATGAGTTCTAGACAAGCCTCGATCAGCAACTTTTCCGTGAAGGGATCGCCGACTTGGACAGCGGGGCGCAGTTCTTCGGATTTGGCGTCGAACTCGCGCGAGGCGAGAAGGCTGGCTCCATGGATGCCGTCACGTCCTGTGCGTGAGCCGACATACATCACCGGATTGCCAACACCAGCGGCGCGCGCGCGGAAAATTCTGTCCGTCCGCACAGTGCCTAAAGTAAACGCGTTCACCAAGATGTTGCCATTGTAACCTTCGTCAAAATAGACTTCACCACCGACGGTGGGCACGCCGACACAGTTGCCGTACCCGCCAATGCCCGCCACTACGCCCTTAATCAAATATGGGGTGCGGGGATGATCAATGGAGCCAAAGCGAAGCGAATTAAGAGAAGCGATTGGTCGCGCGCCCATAGTGAAGACGTCGCGGATGATGCCGCCGACTCCAGTCGCCGCGCCATGGTAAGGTTCAATGAACGAGGGGTGATTGTGGCTCTCGATTTTGAAGACGACTGCAAGTCCATCGCCTACGTCAACGATCCCTGCATTTTCACCTGGTCCCTGAAGGATCTCCGGTCCAGTGGTTGGCAATTGGCGCAAGAAACGGCGCGAGCTTTTATAGCTACAGTGTTCAGACCACATGACGGAGAAGACGCCCAATTCTTCGAATGTAGGGGTGCGTCCCAGGGTGCGAAGAATCTGCTCGTATTCATCAGGCGTGAGACCGTGGTCCTGAGCGACTTGAGGAGTAACGGCAATTGTGCGGCGCATAAAGTTTCAGAGCTGCTAGCTTCGTTGGGCAAAAATCCCCCCTGACCCCCCTTCGCAAAAGGGGGGGACAAGAAGCGCCCCCTTTCCAAAAGGGGGCCGCGCAGAGCGCGAGGGGATTTTATTTAGCTGCCCGTACATTTTATTGAATACTCTTAACGTGCAAAAACAGAGGTGAAAAGTTTTCGGCCATCCTCGCTCCCGAGCAGGGCTTCGACTGCGTGTTCAGGGTGCGGCATCAGTCCGACAACGTTTCTGCGAGCGTTGGTGACGCCGGCAATATTATGCAGCGCGCCGTTCGGATTCGCCGCTTCGGTGATTTCTCCGGCCTCGTTGACGTAACGGAAAACAATTTGATCGCTATCTGCGAGTTGCTTGAGCGTTTCTTCATCCACGACGTAACAACCTTCGCCATGTTTGATGGGGATACGCAACAGTTCGCCTTGAGAACAGGCGGCGGTGAACCGTGTCCGAGTCGTTTCCACACGGATATGCACCCAGTCACAAATGTATGACAGCGATTGATTGCGAATCAACGCTCCTGGAAGCAGGCCAGATTCACACAAGATTTGGAAACCGTTGCACATGCCCATGACTGGCCCACCGGCGTTTGCAAAATCGATCACGCTTTGAATGACGGGCGAAAAGCGGGCAATGGCGCCGCAACGCAAATAATCGCCGTACGAGAAGCCGCCCGGCAGGATGACTGCCTCCACGCCGTGCAGGTCACGGTCCTTATGCCAAAGTGGAACGACAACTTGCCCCAACACAGTTTCCAAGCTGTAGAGAGCATCGCGATCGTCGAGCGAACCAGGAAAAGTGACAACGCCCCATTTCACGTTGTATTACTCCTCTACAATTTCAAAACGAAAATCTTCAATGACTGAGTTCGCCAGCAGCCGCCGGCACATCTCTTCGACGCGTTGCTCGGCCTGAGCCCGGGTGAGGCCGGTAATGCGTAGTTCTAAGTACTTGCCCATGCGTACATCGGCGACCTCATCGTAGTGCAGCGCGTGTAGTGAGTTAGCGATGGCTTTGCCTTGTGGATCAAGAATCGCTTTTTTCGGGGTCACGTACACTTTGGCTAACATACCGATTGCCCGTTCTTACCGAGCCAGGTTCCCTTTCCACTTGTGGGAGTGGGATAGGGGTAGGGAAAAAAGTTTGCGTTGATATTTATTCTCAATTA
>CAZUFQ010000305.1:5386-7652 GCA_964618735.1 uncultured Enterobacteriaceae bacterium | reverse complement strand
CGTAGATTTCATCCTCCTGCCTGGGGAAAGAGATCCCGCATTTCTGGGATGATCCACAAAGGCGATTCGCCGCGGGCGACCCGCGCGATATTCGCGTAGCCATTCTGGAACCGCTTGCGAAAGCTGTCCACTGTGGGACCGGCGCTATGCGGGGTCAGCGTGACATTGGGCAGCCGCAACAGTGGATTCTCCGGGTCAGCTGGCTCTTTGGCCTGGGTATCAAGACCGGCCGCCAGAATCCGCCCTTGTTGCAGCGCTTCGATCAGAGCGTGTTCCTCTATGACTTCCCCCCGACAGGTATTGATCACAATCGCAGTGGGTTTCATTCGACCAAGCGCCCGGGCGTCAATCATATGCCGGGTGCTCTCATTCAAGGGCACATGCAAACTCACGACATCAGCAGTTGCCAGCAGCGTATCGAGGGGCGCATACTGGACCCCCAACTGGGCCTCTTCTTGAGGACTCGGGCGAACAGAGTCAAAGTAAATCACCTGAGCGTCGAAGGCTCGTACCCGTCGCGCCACCTGCCGGCCAATATTGCCCAATCCTACCAAACCGACCGTTTTCCCTTCGAGTTCAAAAATATTGACAGTGCGCGGAACGCCTCGATGCCACCGGCCACCGGCTACGTTCTGATGAAATGTCACCAGCTTTCGGTAGACCGCCAGCATGAGCATAATGGCGTGCTCGGCCACCGCCACGGAGTTAGCACCCCCATTGGAACAAATGGGGATACGGGCTTTGCGGGCCCCGTCAATGTTGACAAAGTCGTAACCAGCGCTCAGGACCTGAAGCAGCTTAAGCCGCTTGGCATCCAGATACGCTTCGTCCGGCAGGAACCGAGGAAGGCCCGTTAGGTATTCGGCGTCCCGTATCGCAAGGGCAATATCTGAGTCGCTGGCCTCGGTCGGGAGAATTTGCAACCTGAAGCCTGGTAGTTTGGGTTGACGCCCCTGCTCCAAAATGTCTGACGGCAGCTCAATGCCTTGGGCAAAGACAATGGTTTCCTCAGCCATGGTGCTTTCCTCCCTTTTTCGTGCAGATCAGTAGTCGCTCATCTTCGGTGCAAGCTCACGACCATCCTTATTCCACCTGCTTTAGGCATTGTCAGATATGAAACACGAAAACAAGGCCACACCTCTTTTTTCTCCCGCGCAATACGGCCTCAATGTTACCATGCACCCGCAATTCGCGGACACAAATCCTCATTTGATTTTGTCTTTTTTCCTACCTTCTTCCTGTTTCGCGGCTTCCCTTGTTGCCAACGCGACACACAAGCCCGGCGAAAATCCACGATTCCCGCCAGTATTTTCGTAATGCTTCTCCTCATACCAGTTGAGTGACCCAAGTAATCTCTAAAAAAACCATCCCGACTCCGACGACGCCCCAAAGAGTGACCCAACAAATCGCTCCAGTTCCAGATTGAACTTCATGATCAGGCGGTCGGAGCCGCGCGTCAGACCAATCCCTGGTCCGACGTTATATTCGATCCCATACGGCAGTTGTCCCCAGAGGACCGGAAAGACATAGTGTTGCTGTTCCCCTACTGGGTCTACATTATCCATTAACCCCACCCCACCGTAAAACTCGATCCCGGGCGACACGGAACGCAGCCACCGGTAATAGAGACCCCCCGCATAGCCAAACTCAAAGCCTTTGTTCTTATTGGGTCCCACAAAGATCGCCTTTTCAAATTTCGGATTGAACATGAACGAAAACCGCCCCATGTCCTTAGCGATGATGGGACGCAGTTCTAGTTCCAGTTCGCTATCATCGAACTGCGGGGTCTTATGCCACTCCAGCTCCAGATACCAGCCTAGGTCTACGGGTAAGGCGCCTTCGTCGAAAAGCCTCCCTCGTAGGCGATACTTGGACCCCCCGTACCGCAAACCGCGCCCACTGACTTGCGCCAGATTGAGATAGGCGGACGCCTCAATACGATCGGTGAGTCCATAGGTCAGCTCGTAGGCGTGTCGCCACATGTCCTGACTGTGGAAATCCCCCTTCGCTGTGCCGTTGCCGCCTGTACCATGCCCATTTGCCACTACCCCGTTAAGCATCTCCAGTTCGACCATGCCACGCGGCACAGTTGCGTACGGATAGACCTCAAACTCCCACGGGTCGACCTGAGCGGCAGCACGATGAGGCATGGGGAAAATGGTTGATAACAAAAAGAGGATCATGAAGAGGGTCCATCGTGTGTATTTTCTCATAGGGATTCCTAATGCTGTGACGTTTGTTGCAACTCAGCGAGTTGCATCTGAAG